>JAOUHE010000248.1 GCA_029865285.1 Chloroflexota bacterium | reverse complement strand
TTGATCCTCGAGCTGAACGAGCTGTGCCCATCCCTGCTCGACCGGTTCATGACCGCCGGTGACCTGCCGGCGTTCTCCCGGCTCCACCGCGAGTCCATCGTGTGCACCACGGATGCCGGGGAGCCCCAGGGGCTCCTGAACCCATGGATCCAGTGGGTCACGGTCCACACGGGGCTGGGCTATGCCGACCATGGTGTGTTCAAGCTCGGTGAGGGCGGTCAGCAGCACCACGAGACGGTCGGCGATGTCGTGACGGCCCATGGTGGTGACGTGTGGCTCTGTGGTCCGATGAACGTCGTGCCGCAGCGGCCGTTGAGCGGCTGGTGGCTCCCCGATCCGTGGAACCCGCACGATCCGCCGCAGCCCGCGGATCTGGCGCCGATCGCGGAGTTCGTGCGGGCGAACGTGCAGGAGCACACGAACGCGAGCCACCGGCTGTCGGTCGGCACGTACCGGCGCTTCCTCACGGCCATGGCGCGCCACGGGCTGTCGGCCGGGACGGTCGCGGCCACGCTGCGCCAGCTCGTCGGAGAGCGGACGGGGCGCGCCGAGCGCTGGAGCCGCGCTGCCCTCCTCGACCGGTTCCAGTGGGACCTCTTCGTCCACCACTGGCGCCAGGCCCGCCCACAGCTGGCGACGTACTTCTCCAACACCACGGCGCACTACCAGCACGTGTACTGGCGCTACATGGACCCTGGGTCGTTCAAGCTCCAGCCGACTCCCGAGGAGCAGAACCAGTTCGGCGGCGCTGTTCGATCCGGCTACCTGGAGATGGACCGACTGGTGGGCGAGGCGCTCGACCTGGTGGGCGACGACACCACGCTCGTCCTGTGCACCGCTCTGAGCCAGCAGCCCTACCTGCTGAAGGACGACGAAGGTGGCAACCGGTTCCACCGCCCGCACGACCTGGCCGACGTGCTGGAGCGCATCGGCGTGCTCGGCGTTCGCAAGGTCTCGCCGGTCATGGCGGCGCAGTTCCACGTCTACTTCGGCACCGAGGCGGAGGCGATCGCCGCCGCCGACCTCCTCACCAGCGCGACGGTGGGTGATCGTCCCGCCCTCGACGTGCGGCGGGTCGGAGCGGACGTCTTCACCGGCATCGCGTTCACGGACGACGTGGCGCCTGGGGCAGAGCTGCGGGCCGGCCGCGAAGCGATCCCGTTCGAGGCTCACTTCTATCGAGCGGAGACAGCCAAGAGCGGCTACCACCACCCTCACGGAGCGCTGTGGGTGCGCGCCCCGGGCGGACGGCACGCGGTGGTGGAGCAGCCGGTGCCCCTGAGGGCCGCGGCACCCACCCTGCTCGCACTGCTCGGCCTGCCGATCCCCGCCTCCATGACCGAGGCTCCGATCCCGGCCGTGGTGGGGACCGCCGCCAGCGCCTGACGCACCGCAGCGCTGCTCATCCGCTTCGTCGACGGGTCGACACCGGTCGACCGGCTCGTTGCACCGACGTCGTCTGGTCTCCCTATCCTCGGACCAGATGGTGCAGCGACCCGCAGCCGGGACGATCCCCGATGCCCCTGGCTCCTACCAGTTCAGGGACCGGGAGGGTCGCGTCATCTACGTCGGCAAGGCCCGGTCACTCCGACAGCGGTTGAGCAACTACTTCGTGAACCCGGCGAGCCTCCCGCCGCGCACCGCCTCGATGGTGGCGGCCGCGGAGACCGTCGAGTGGATCCAGGTGCGCAACGACGTCGAAGCGCTCATGCTGGAGAACACGCTGATCAAGTCCCATCAGCCCCGGTTCAACGTGCGACTGCGGGACGACAAGAGCTACCCGTTCCTGGCCGTGACCTTGGACGACGAGTGGCCGAGGCCAATGGTGATGCGGGGACGGAAGCGCAAGGGGGTGCGCTACTTCGGCCCCTACGGCCACGCCTACGCGATCCGGGAGACGCTCGACCTGCTGCTGCGGACCTTTCCCCTGCGCACGTGCTCTGACAACAAGTTCGCGCAGCACGAGCGGCTCGGCCGACCCTGCCTGCTCTTCCACATCGAGAAGTGTGCGGGTCCCTGTGTCGGCGAGGTGGGCCGAGAGGAGTACGACCAGCACGTGGAGGCGCTGCTCCAGTTCCTCGACGGCGACACAGACGCGGTGGTGCAGCAGCTCGAGACGCGCATGCACGAGGCAGCCGGCGAGCTCGACTTCGAGCAGGCCGCACGCTTGCGTGATCGGCTCGCCAGCGTGGAGAAGGCCATCGAGAAGCAGCAGATGGTGGCCGACCGCTCAGAGGACTTCGATGTGCTCGGCGTGGCTGACG
>JAOUHE010000247.1 GCA_029865285.1 Chloroflexota bacterium | reverse complement strand
CGGGCTGGCCGCGCCGCTCGGGCTGGCCGTGCCGCCTGGCTCTGCCTAGTGCGCTCCCGGCACGAGTCGCGGAGCGAAGACGTCGACATCGACGATCCCCGGCGCGGAGCCACTGAGCGCAAACGAGCCGTCGATGTCGTCGACGAGATCGATGACCAGGCGCCACGTCCCGGGCTGGGCAGGTACCCGCACTGCCGCGTCGACGAGCTGACCGAAACCGACATCGAGGGGCAACAGCCCAAGGTCGATCGGCTCGGGCGGCGCGGCGATGGCGAGGCCCTCGGACTCGAGCGGATCCGGGGGCTCGGCCACCCAGCGCGCGACGAGACGGGTGGCGCGGTGGGCCATCACATCAAGCGGCAGGTCGGCCATGCGCGGCGTGTCCAGCCATGACGCGGAACCCACGTTGAGCACCGCGAACGAGACGGCCAGAAGGGTGCCCGGCTCGGCCGATTGGCTGCCGCCCGGCATGATGAAGTTCGCGGCGCGCGGGCCCGGAACGTACAGGTTGAACGGACCGGCCGACGCGAACTCACCCCCGAGCCGGCGGTCGATGACCCGGATCGTCACCCGGTAGACGCCCGGCGCGGTTGGGAGCGGCATGATCGCGCGGAGCAGGCCGTCGGCGACGGACGAGGTGGGCCCTGCGGCGGCGGCTCCGTCGAGCCCCTCGGCGTCGGAGCGCGCCGCCTGGGTCAGGAGCGGCGACCCGGCGACCGAAGACGCCACGACGAACGACTCGAGCGGGTTCACCTCGCCGATCGGGGTCATCTCGGCCGAGACGCTCGAGCCGGCGTATGCCCAGCCCGTCGGCGTTCGATCGATCGACCAGCTGACGTCGAGGCTGTCCGAATCCGCCAGGACCACCGGCTCGCCGAGTTCCACGCCCCTGACCGGCGCGAGCGAGGCGGCCGGGGTCATCGCCACCCACAGCCGTCCGGCATGGTTGCGCCAGGCGTAGCGCTTCAGGGCGGCGACGCTGACCCATTCGCCGGTCCAGTCGCGGGGTGCGAGCGGATCCATCACGAAGATCCTGCCCCGCTTGCGGTCGTAGCGGTCGAGGTAGAGCGCGTGATCGTCTTCCGCGCCGGTTCGCGCCCAGAACGTGCGGTTCCAGCGGCCGAGCCGGCTGGGCAGCTTGCCGTAGTCGCCGAGGAGGATGGCGCCGCCGCCCTGTTCGAGGCGCTTGAGCAGCTCGGGCCAGGTGACATTGTCGCCGCCAATCGGCGACCAGGCCAGCGCGAACCCGAGCCTGGAGTACGCCTTCGTGACGTCGGCCAGGCTCGAACCACCCTCGGTGTCGCCCGACAGCTTGCGGAGCTGGCGGCGATCGACCCGCGTGACCCCGCTGGTCCACTTGTCGAGCAGCATCTCGGCCGCGGCCCAGATGCAGTCCTCCCAGGCGCCGGCCTCACGCTCGGTGACGAACGACGGCACGTAGCCGGGCAGTGGGCGCGGGGGATCGACGGCGAGGGCCGCCGATGGGAGGGACCCGAGGGTCACGGCGGCCGCGAGGGCGAGGGCGGCGAGCGCGCGTGCGAAGGACCGATGACGCAAGACGAATATCCCGTGGCGGTTTGCATGGCGGTCAACCCCTGCCGGGAGCGCCGGCCGATGCTCGACCGTTCGGGTTGACGCGCTTCGAAGACTCGCAGCGGGCATGCACCTCGCGCCATGGTTCGAAGGTACCGACGCACCTGGCCGATGCTCACCGCCGAACGGAGGCGAGTCCATGGACGAGGTCACGGTCGGACGGTAGCGATGGGCTCTTATCGGGCGGTTATGGAGTGGTTGCCGAGGGTCCCTCATTCGCCCGGCCGTGGGACCGACCGTCCGGTGGGTGCGGGGTGGTCCCGTGGGCTCTGGTGCGGATTCGGGGACCATCGGCGCCCCTCGGAGGGACGATTCGACTGCGCACGGACGCTCGTTCGCTCATAGGGTCGGGGAGCCCTTCGACGCCGCGCGGCTTCGGGGGGTTCATGAGGGAGGAGGGGATCCCGACGTCCGCATCGGACCGAGAGGAGATCCTGCTCATGAAGCGAATCGCGCAATTCATCGCCATCGCCGCGCTGCTCTTGCCGGCGTCGCCGGTGGCCCCGACCGCGGCGGCGCCCCCGTGCGCGCCGATCGAGGCACAGGCCTGGTGGAAGGGATCGGGCGAGGCGGCCCCCGGCCGGCATGCCCACATCGGCACGTGCTTCCCGACCGATGTCGTCACCGGCATCGTGACCTTCCCGATCAAGGTCATGTGGCACGCACAGCCCGT
>JAOUHE010000246.1 GCA_029865285.1 Chloroflexota bacterium | reverse complement strand
GCGGTTCAAGTCGAGCGCGCTCATCGTCCTCCTCGTGGACAACACCGGATGGTCGAACTCCGCGGTCAGCAACGAGAACGCGTCACGGCGCAGCGGGCGCAGCCAGTAGGCCTTCTTCTCGTCCTGGTCACGGAAACCCGTCGGCGTCGGTCGCATCGAGGCGGCCAAGCTCGGGTGCGTCCAGGCCCAGCGCTTCAAGCGAGCCATAAGGCCCGTCATCAGGCCTGCGCGGTCGACAGGCAAGGTCCAGAGCCCAGCACAAGCGGCTGAGTTGACCAGGGCAGACGTCGTCATGGTCTACATGGGCGACCGGCTCTGGGCGCGCCGAGAATCCTTCACATCCGAGAGGTCGAGGCCCGACTCGCCGACCCCGTGGTCCAAATCTCGGAGTGAACTGGCACGCCTGTGGAACGAGCCCCTGCCGTTGAGCAATCGCGTCAACGATCAGATGGCGTCCTCCCTGGTCAGGGGTGGAGCGGGCGATGGGAATCGAACCCACATCATCAGCTTGGAAGGAGTAGCGGGCGGGACGCGAACCCAGGCCTGTGACCTCTATTTCCGCAGGTGGGAGATCAGATCGGCGGCCCATGGACAGTGCCCTGCGTGCCCGCTTCTGCCCGGTGGTCTCCGTTGTTCTAGGCACGTTGTAGGCATGGTCTCGGGCGCTTGCCGGGGCCGGTGCGGAAATCGGCGAGGCTGGTGCTCGCTGGTCAAGACCCGGCCCGGAGTTACAGCGCGCCGGAGTTACAGAGCGCCCTCTGGTTGGCCGGCTCGGGGTGCACTCTCGATTGACACGAACGCCGATCAGGGCAGGGGGCCACTCGATCATCGGCCCCGACTCGACGATCGAATGGGCTGAAGTCAGGCGAGGATCTCGGGGCGGGCGGAGACGGTACCGACGATTGTTTGGTTTGGGGCGATGGTCACCCCGGTGAAGATGAACACGTCGACTCGGGTCGTTGAGTAGTGGACCGTGTAGTGATGGCGGCGGAGCCGGCGGTTGTCGGAGTCGGTCTCCAGTCCCCACCAGTCATGGCGAGATAGCTGGTCCGGATCGTAGTGACCGGCAGCGGCGTAGTGAGCCAGCACCCCGAGCATGCCGAGCTCGTCGAGTTCGCCGGCCGCTCTGGCCGGGTCGTAGGCGGATTCGATCGCAGCGGCCAGTTCAGCGTCGAACGATTCCCCGTAGCGCGCCTCGTGGGCGGAGCCGATGACGTGAAGATCGGCGGTCGTCACGCGACAGCGTTCGCGGTTCCTGGTGGGCGGTGGGCATCAACGAACGCAGCGACGCGATCGGGGTCACCGGCGGCACGCTGACGGAGCGCATCGCCGGGATCCATCCCCAGTTGTTCGAGCGCCCGGACCCCATCTTGGGCGGACGCAACCGCTGCGACGGCAAGTTGCTCCCGGGTCAGCTCCAGCTCGCCCAGCGTCACCGACTCACCATACGGATAGCGGGTCCGGTGCCGGTGGGATGCCATTTACACACTGTAACCAGCCCGGAGGTCAGAAGTCTTCGTCGAAGCTGACGGCGCCGGTGACGCCGACCCGGTAGGCGGAGACAGTGCGTTCGAAGAAGTTGGACAGCTCCTGGACATCCTGGAGCTCCATGAACCCGAACGGGTTGCGGGAGCCGTAACGGCGGGGAACGCCGAGGCGGGTGAGTCGTTGATCGGCCACGTACTGGCAGGGTCAGGTAGAACTGGACGTGGAGTGCTTCCTCGTACAGCTGGCGCGAGAGGAAGAGGCGGGCCTCGGGGGCGTTGAGGTACAGGTTCAGGACCAGGTTGTTGGCCACGATGGAGTCGCCGGTGGCGAAGAAGGCCACGAGCCGGCGGATCAGGTGTTGCTCGGATCGTGCCAGGCGACGCTGGAGGTCGACCAGGTCGTCGGAGAAGTCGATCTCCTCCACGGTCCAGGTGTTGCGTATGGCGGCCCGGTACCGGTCGTAGAGGTCGGGGTAGCGCATGGGCCGCAGGGTGAGGTCGAGGCCGGGGTCGAGGATGGCCCGCCGGGCGGTGTCGGGCGCCGGAGCCCCGCTGGGGGCGGGGCTGGGCACGGCGGTCAGGTCGATGGCGACGGTTGACATCAGTCGCAGGCCTCGCAGGTCTCGGGGTTCTCGAGGGAGCAGGTCACGGCGGCCGCTTCACCGGCCATGTCGTCGGTCACCGTGGTCTCGGCTATCCGGGTGGCGGGCCGGGAACGCAGGTAGTAGGTGGTCTAGAGGCCCTGCTTCCAGGCGTGGAGGTACATCGAGGACAGCCGGCCGATGG
>JAOUHE010000085.1 GCA_029865285.1 Chloroflexota bacterium | reverse complement strand
ATCGACGCCGTTCACATCGCCGCTGCCGCACGCGACCTGTTGAAGGAGGCCAAGCCGTGAATACGCTGCAACGACTGCACGCCGAGCAGGGACAGAGCCCGTGGATCGACTTCATCGATCGCGATCTGATCGCCTCGGGGCGGTTGGCGGCGCTGGTAGGCGAAGGCATCCGTGGCCTCACCAGCAACCCGACCATCTTCGCCAAGGCGGTTGCCACCGGGCAGTACGACGAGCTGATCCGGTCCGGGATCACCGCCGGCCACGACAGCCGCCAGATCTTCGAGGCGATCGAGGTGGCCGACGTCGGCGACGCGGCGGATGTCCTGCGCGGCGTCTACGACGCATCGGACGGGACGGACGGCTTTGTCTCGATCGAGGTGGAGCCCGACCTGGCCGACGACACCGCGGCCACCCTTGAACGCGCTCGCCAGTTGTGGCGCCGCCTGTCGCGGCCGAACCTGCTCGTCAAGATCCCGGCCACGCCGGCTGGACTGCCGGCAATCGAGGCGGCCATCGCCGAGGGGATCAGTGTCAACGTGACGCTGATGTTCAGCGTCGAGGTGTATCGGGCCGTGGCTCGCGCCTACATCGCGGGCCTTCGCCGCCGCCTCGCGACCGGTGGGGAGATCGACCGGGTCGCATCGGTGGCGAGCTTCTTCGTCAGCCGGGTCGACACCAAGGTGGACAAGGCGCTCGACGCCATCGGCACCGACGCGGCGCTCGCGCTGCGCGGCCGCGCGGCGATCGCCAATGCCAAGCTCGCGTATGCCGCGTACGGAGAGATCTTCGGCGGCGACGAGTTCGCCGATCTTCGTGCGGCCGGTGCACGGGTTCAGCGCTGCCTGTGGGCCAGCACGTCGACCAAGAACCCGACCTACCGCGACGTCCTGTACGCAGAGGAGTTGATCGGTCCGGACACCGTCGACACGCTGCCATCCGAGACGATCACCGCATTCCTGGACCATGGCGTGGTGGCGCGCACCCTGGACGCGGGGCTGGAGGACGCCGACGCCGCGTTGCGGGCGATCGAGCGGCAGGGGATCAGCATGCAGCAGGCGACCGATGAGCTGATCGCCGAGGGGGTGGCCTCCTTCGGGCGCTCGTTTGACGAGCTGCTGGCGGCCATCGATGCCCAGCGGCAGGCGCTCGCCCCGGCGTGACGGCCCGGATGACCTTGACCCGACAGCTCGACGAGGCGGTCTCTGCGCGACTCGCCGCCTGGGAGACCGATCGCGTGGCCGAACGCCTGTGGGCCCGCGACGGCAGCCTGTGGGCCGCCTCCGGCAAGACGGCCGAGTCGGTGGCCGCGTGGCTGGGCTGGTTGGACCTGCCCGAGTCCATGGCATCCCGTGTCGGCGAGCTGGACCGGCTCGTGCGCGAAGCACGGGCCGACGGCTACACCCGCGCCGCGGTGCTGGGGATGGGCGGCTCGAGCCTGGCCCCGGAGCTGTTCAGCCACCTGTTCGGTGACGTGCTCGGCGCGCCGCCGCCCGGTGTCGGCGGGCTCGAGCTGCGGATCCTCGATTCGACCCATCCCGACGTGGTGCGCGGCTTCCGCTCCTGGGCGGAGTCGGCCCGCACCCTCTTCTGCGTGAGCAGCAAGTCCGGCTCGACCACCGAGCCGAACGCGTTCCAGGCGGCGATGGCCGCGCACGCTCCCGCACTCGACTTCGTGGCCATCACCGACCCCGGCTCGGCGCTGTCCGATGCGGCGCGGGCCCAGGGCTTCCGTGCCATCGTCGATGGACAGCCGGACGTCGGCGGCCGCTACTCGGCGCTCTCGGTGTTCGGGCTTGTGCCGGCCGCGCTGCACGGCGTCGATGTCGGGGCGGTGCTGGCGCGGGCGACGGCCATGTCGGAGGCCTGCCGTCGTCCCGCAGGAGACAACCCCGGTCTGCGGCTCGGCGCGACGCTCGGCGAGGCGGCATTGGCAGGGCGCGACAAGTTGGCCATCTTCACGTCGCCGCGTCTCGGCGGGCTCGGCGACTGGATCGAGCAGCTGGTGGCGGAGAGCACCGGCAAGGACGGCCGCGGGATCGTGCCGATCGTGGGTGAGCCGGTCGGCGAAGTGGATGCCTACGGGTCCGATCGGCTCTTCGTCCTCATCTCCCTGGTCGGTGATCCCGACCCCGCCGGATCCGAGATCGTTGCCGGCCTCGAGGCGGCCGGGCACCCGGTCGTGCGCCTGGAGCTCGCCGATCGACTCGCGATCGGCGCCGAGTTCATGCGCTGGGAGATCGCCACCGCCGTGGCCGGGATCTCGCTGGGGATCGACCCGTTCGACCAGCCGAATGTGCAGGAGAGCAAGGACGCCACCGTCGCCCTGCTCGAAGCGTTCCGCAGCAGCGGCGCGCTCCCACTGCCGGCGCCGCTGGTGGCCGAACCGGGGATGACCGCCTACGCTGACCCGGCGGCGATCGGCGGCGAACCGGTCAGCGTCGAGGACGCGGTGGCGAGCCTCCTGGGGACTGCCGACGCCGGCGACTACTTCGCGACCCTGGCATACCTCGCACCGGACCCCGGGACGACGGCCGCGCTGCAGCGCATCCGCACCGCCGTCCGGGACGGACTCGGCATCGCCACCACAACGGGTATCGGCCCGCGCTTCCTGCACTCGACCGGCCAGCTCCACAAGGGCGGCCCGCCGAGCGGGATCTTCCTGCAGATCACCGCGGATCCGGTCCGGGACCTGCCGATCCCCGGCTGGGAGGAGAGTTTCGGCACACTGATCGCCGCGCAGGCGCTCGGCGATCTCGCGTCGTTGCAGGGTCGTGGTCGTCGAGCGCTGCGGTTGCACCTTGCCGATCCGGCCCGCGGGCTGGAGCGCGTGGGGGCGATGATCAACCGAGCGCTCGGACTGGCGGGCACGGCATGACGGAAGGAATGGGAGGCGGCTGATGCAGGTCGGAATCGCGGGGCTCGGACGCATGGGGGCCGGCATGGCTCGCCGGCTCGCGCGTGCCGGTCACGAAGTCGTCGCCTGGAACCGGACCGAGTCGGTCGCGGTCGCCCTCGCCGCTGAAGCGGAGAATGGCGGCCGCGTGATCGTCGCCGAGCCGCTCGAGACCTTCGCCCATACGATGCGTGGGCCACGCCACGTGATCATCAGCGTGCCGGCCGGCGACGCCACCGACGCGCTGATCAACGACCTCGCAGCCGTGCTTTCGCCCGGCGACGCGATCATCGACGCGGGGAACAGCAACTTCCACGATTCGCAACGGCGGGCCGCGGCCATCGAGGCGCGTGGCCTCGACTTCCTCGACATGGGCGTCAGCGGTGGCGTCTGGGGTCTCAAGCTCGGCTTCTGCGCCATGCTCGGCGGCAAGCGCGAGGTCTTCGAGCGTTTCGAGCCGGTCGTGCGCGACCTCGCGCCGGAGGGCGGCTACCTGTACTGCGGCCCGGCCGGCGCCGGCCACTACGTGAAGATGATCCACAACGGGATCGAGTACGGGCTGATGCAGGCCTACGGCGAGGGGTTCGACATCCTGCACGCATCGGAATTCGACCTTGATCTGGCCGCCGTCGCGCGCATGTGGCAGAACGGATCCGTGATCCGCTCGTGGCTGCTCGACCTCGCCGGCGACGCGTTCGAGAAGCAGGGGAACGACCTCGCCGACCTGAAGGGTTGGGTCGCGGACTCCGGCGAGGGCCGCTGGACGGTCGCCGAGGCGATCGCGCGCGACGTCCCGGCCCCGGTCATCACGCTCGCCCTGCTCCAGCGCTTCCGCAGCCGCCGCCAGCCGGACAGCTTCAGCGACCGGGTGCTGGCGGCCCTGCGCAACGAGTTCGGCGGGCACGCGGTGAAATCGTCGGGTGACGAGAGCTGAAGGACCGATGACCACCCAGCCCAAGGCCGGGACCGCGCGCCACGGCGCGCCTCCGCACGACGCCACGCCGACGAGCGGGGATCGCAACCCGCTGCGGGAGGGGCTGCGCCTCGAGCGGATCCCCGAGCCATGCACCATGGTCATCATCGGGGCCACCGGCGACCTGACCGAACGCAAGCTGGCCCCCGCCCTCTACAACCTGATGCTCAGCGGGTTCCTGCCGCCGGAGTTCACGGTCGTGGGCTTCGCCCGTCGCGACCTGACCGACCAGGCCTTCCGCGACCACCTGCGTGCGGGGATCGATGAGTACAGTCGCAACCGCCCCGCCAGTGCCTCGATCTGGGACTCGTTCAGCAGCAGCATGGAATACCAGCGCGGCGAGTTTCACGACGCGGCCGCATGGGCGGAGCTGGCAAAGCGGCTCGATCGGATCGACCGCGACCGAGGGACTGCCGGCAACCGCCTCTTCTACCTGGCCGTGCCGCCGGCGCTCCACCCGGAGATCGTCCGCCAGCTCGGTGCCGCCGGCCTCGCCTCGAGCGGCGCGTTGCACGGGGCGGGACGGAAGGGCTGGTCGCGCGTCATTGTCGAGAAGCCGTTCGGATCCGACCTGGAAAGCGCACGGACGCTGAATCGCCAGGTGCGCGAGGTGTTCGACGAGGAACAGATCTATCGGATCGACCACTACCTCGGCAAGGAGACGGTGCAGAACCTGTCGGTCTTTCGCTTCGGCAACGGGCTGTTCGAGCCGATCTGGAATCGGCGCTACATCGATTCGGTGCAGATCACCGTTGCCGAGACGGTCGGCGTCGAGGGCCGAGGCGAGTTCTACGACCAGACCGGCGCGCTGCGGGACATCGTCCAGAACCACGCCCTGCAGCTGATGGCCGTCTTCGCCATGGAGCCACCGATCGAGTTCCGCGCCCAGGACCTGCGCGACGAGAAGGTCAAGGTGCTCCGCGCGGTGAAGCCGATGTCGCCCGGCGATGTGGCGCACGACACGGTCCGCGGCCAGTACACAGCGGGCTGGGTGGCGGGTGAGGCGGTGGCCGCCTACCGGGACGAGCCAGAGGTGGCGCCCGACTCAGAGACCGAAAGCTACGTGGCGCTGAAACTCGAGATCGAGTCGTGGCGCTGGGCCGGCGTCCCGTTCTTCGTGCGCACCGGGAAGGCGCTGCCGGCCCGTGCCACCGAGATCGCGGTGCAGTTCAAGCAGGCTCCGCTGGCGCTCTTCGCCCGGGCCGGTGCCCCGCCGATGGAGCCGAACATCCTCGCCATCCGGGTACAACCCGACGAGGGGATCCTGCTGCGCTTCGGGGCCAAGGTTCCCGGTCCGGGGTTCCAGATCCGGGGCGTGAACATGGACTTCCGTTACGGATCGAGCTTTGCGGTCGACTCGCCGGACGCATACGAGACCCTGATCCTCGACGCCATGGTGGGCGACGCCTCGCTCTTTACGCGTGACGACGAGGTGGAGCGTGCCTGGGAGATCCTCGACCCGATCAGCGCCGCCTGGGCGGCGGGAGAGGGCGGCTCGCTGCACTTCTACGATGCCGGCAGCTGGGGCCCGACCGCCGCCGACGAGATGCTGGCGCGCGACGGGCGGGCCTGGCGACGGCCGTGAGCCGCTCCACGGCCGATGACGGGGCGCTCTCGGTCCATCGGCGCCTGATGCGCCTCGGCGTGGCCGAATCAGCCGTCGCCGAGCCGTGGGCGGAACGCGACACGTCGGTGCGCGCGGTCGGAGCTCAGCTGGCGCGCCTCTGGGCGGTCGGGGAGGGCGACGGTGAGCCGGTCGTCACCGAGAAGGGCTTGCCCCACTCGCGCGCGTCGGTTCTGAACCTCATCGTCACCGTTCCGGACGACGCGGCCGCCGAGCGGGTGGTGGCCACCATGCTCGGCCTGGGCTTTCGCCACCCGTCCCGGGCGATCGTGCTGGTGGCCGATCCGGACGCGCCCGGTCCACCGCTCGACGCTGCGATCAGCGCGCATTGCCACGACGGCCACGACGGGACCGATCGTGCGTGCTACGAGGCGGTGGTGCTCGGCGTGCGCGGCGAGGCCGCGAGACACCTGTCGGGCATAGTCGCGCCGCTGCTCATCCACGACCTGCCAACGTACGTCTGGTGGCCCGGCGACCCGCCCTTCGCCGACGCCATCTTCGACCAGCTGGTCGAGATGAGCGACCGCGTCATCGTGGACAGCGGCGATTTCGCCGATCTCCTGGTCGGCATGCGCCGCCTCACGACCCTGCGGCGCCGCAGCGGGGTGGGGGACCTGGCCTGGCGGCGCCTCGGTTGGTGGCAGGAGCTCACCGCGCAGTTCTTCGATGCACCGAGGTTTCGACGCTACCTGCCCAATCTCAACCGGCTGGCGATCCGCTACGCGGTCCCCGCGGCCGGAAGCGGGGCGGCGAGCGCCTCCCCACTGGCCGGGGCGGTTCTCTACGCCGGCTGGATCGCCGCCCGTCTGACCTGGCGACGCCATCGGACGGTCGGGCCGCTCACGAACGGGTCGCTGCGCCTCTCACTGGAGGGGCGTCACGAGATGGTGGATCTGCGGATCGAGGCGGTTCCAACCGATGCGTTCGCCCCCGGGGACCTGCTCTCGGTCCGGCTCCGCGCGTTCGGTGAGACGGGCGCCGCCGAATTCGTCATCGAGCGCAGCGGCGGCGAGGCGGTGGTCGCCACCAACGCGGACGGCATGACCGCGCTCCTTCGCCGCGTCACCATGGAGCCCTCCACGGAGGCGGAGCTGCTCGCCGCCGACCTGCTCAACGACCGGCACGACCCGATCTACGAAGAGGCGCTCCGCGCCGCCGCCGTCTTCCTGTCCGCCGCACGACCCATCGAGGCGGGCGGGTGACGCGCCGCTTCGTGGTCCTCCCCGACACCGATGCGGTCGCGGTGGCTGCCGCGGACCGATTCGTGGCGCTCGCCGCCAACGCCATCCGCCGGCGCGGCTCGTTCCGGGTGGCCATATCGGGCGGATTCACGCCGCGCGCCGCGTACGCGCTGCTCGCTGTCCCGCCGCGGGCGACCGCGGTCGATTGGTCCCGCGTCGAGCTCTTCTGGGTGGACGAACGGACCGTGCCGCCGGAGCATCCCGATTCGAACTTCGGCGGCGCGCGCACGGGAGGGTTGGCGCGGGTGGAGGGGCTCCGCGAATCCGCGGTGCATCGCATGCGGGCTGAGGCGGTCGATCTCGACGGGGCGGCGCACGCCTACCAGGCCGAGATCGCAGCCGTCTTCAACGTTCCGGCCGACGCGCCCGCGCCGCGGTTCGACCTGGTGTGGCTGGGCATGGGACACGATGGGCACACCGCGTCGCTCTTCCCGGGCTCCCCCGCGCTCGCGGAGCGTCGGCGCTGGGTCATCGGTGCATGGGCGCCCGGGCCAGCCTCCTGGCGCATGACCCTCACCTTTCGCGTGCTGAA
>JAOUHE010000002.1 GCA_029865285.1 Chloroflexota bacterium | reverse complement strand
ACGTGGTCTGCGCCCGATACCTGGACTCGTCGCTGGCGTACCAGGGCGCCGCCTACGGGATCGACGCCGCCGAGATCCGCGGCCTGCAGCGCTTCGCCACGTACGACACCCTGCCGGATCTCACCATCCTGATCGACGTGCCCGTCGAGGTCGGATTGGGACGCAAGCGGCGCGGCGCCTGGAACCGATTCGAGGACACCGAGGGGGTACGTTTCTTCGAGACGGTCCGCGGCGCCTACCTGGACCTGGCCGCCGCCGAGCCGGGGCGCTACCGGGTGGTTGACGGCTCGGGCAGCGTCGAGGCGACCGACGCGGCCGTTCGTGGTGTGGTCGAGCCGCTGGTCTTCGGGCGCCCGCCTGCGGCATAATCGCCTCCGACGGATCCGCGCCCACCACCCGACCGTCCATGCAGACGTGAGGAGCCCCGCACCATGAAGCTCGTGACCGCCATCGTGCATAGCGAGGACGCCGGCACGCTCGTCGACGCCCTGCTGGAGAAGGAGTTCCGGGCGACGCGCCTGCAGTCGTCGGGCGGCTTCCTCAAGCAGGGGAACGCCACCATCCTGGTGGGCGTCGAGGACGACCAGGTCGACGCCGTCCTGGCGATCGTCAGCGCCAACTGCCACTCCCGTCGCCAGTTCGTCAACCCGATGCCGCCGATCATGGAGCCGGGCGAGTTCTACATGCCCTACCCGGTCGAGGTCGAGGTCGGCGGAGCCACCGTCTTCGTCCTCCCGGTCGAGCGCTTCGAGCGCCTGTAGCCCCTCCGGCGAGCGATACCATGGCGGCGCCGGACTGGCTCGCCGCCGTGGAGCCGGACGCTCCTGATGTGGTCGCCGTCTGGCGCCTGATCGAGACAGACTTCCGTTCAACGCGCCGCCAGCTGCGCCAGCGGGCCGGCCCCGGGTCCGCCGAGCGGGTGCTGGCCCAACAGGAGGCTGTCGCCGACGCACTCGCCGCCGCCCTGGACGGGATCTCGGACGAGATGCTTCGCGCACCCGGCGGGGAGGAGGACTGGAACGTTGCCCAGACCTTCGCCCACACCACCGGGGCCCGCCGCTGGCTCGCACGCGCAGGCGCCTGGGCGGCACGTGGCGTGTGGCCGAGCGACTCGCCGGTCGTCGTGCCAGGCGTGCCCGGCGCCCCTCACGCCGATCGGGAGACGCTGCTGACACTGCTGGCCAAGAGCCGGCGCTCGATGGCCGAGTCGGCGTCCGCCATCGCCGGCCACGAGTCCGATCCCTGTCCACTCAAGCACCCGCTCATCGGGAAGCTCCGCTGCGGCGAATGGCTCCTCTGGGCTGGCGTGCACGACCTGATGCACGTGGAGCAGCTCCACCGACTGCGCACCGGAGGCGCGGATGCCGCCCGCTGAGCGGCCGGCACCGCTGATGTTGGTCGTCGATCCGGGCGACCGCAGCGATCTGCCCTTCGGGTCGTACGCAGCGGTCGCCCACACCGGACAGCGGCTGCTGGCGGCGGAGCTGTCGCGACGCTTCGGTGCGCTTGGCTGCGCGGTGGCCCCGCTGGTACCGGCCGACCCGCCAGCCGGTGAGCGGTTCCATTGGGGACGCTGGTTCAGCGCCGGTGCCCGTGCGGCGCTGGCGGCCGCTGAGCGGGCGCGGCGCCCGGTGGACGCCCTTGGCTATGCCGGCGCCGGGTCGCTTGCGCTGGCCGACGACGCGACGCTCGACGCACTCATCTCCCCGGTCCGCGGCGAGGTGGTCGGCAACAACCGCTACTCCGCCGACGCTTTCGTCGTTGCCGGCGACCTCGACGCGGCCATCGTCGCGCTGGAGCAGTGCCCGAGCGACAACCTGGCGGTTCGCTGCCTCAAGGCTGCCCGGTTCACCGAACGCGACCTCTCGGCGAGCCCCTGGTCGCGCTTTGACGTGGACACGCCGCTCGACCTTGCCCTCCTGCGCCTCGCGACCCGCCTCCCCTCGTCTCGGCGTCCCGAGGGGGTGGTGGCCGCGTTCATCGAGATGGCGAGGCTGCCCGGTGGCCGCAGCCTGGAGGTCCCCCATCTCGCCGAGGTCGGCGAGGTGCTCCGTGACCGCGAGGCGCAGGTGGTCGTCGCCGGCAGGATCCCGTCGAGCGCCTGGGCGTACCTCGAGACGGAGAGCGCCTGCCGCGTCCGGTGTTTCATCGAGGAGCGCGGGATGCGCGCAGCGCCGGACCATGCCCCCCGGTCCATGCTCGCCGACTGGGTAGCGCGCCTTGGTCCAGCCGATCTCGTCGGCGAGCTCACGGCGCTCGGCGACGCAGTCATCCTGGACAGCCGCGTCCTGATGGCCGCGCTGGCCGGCTCGTCGGACGCGGCCACCTGGCCGCCGAAAGAGGAGCGCTTCGCATCGGACTTCGGCGACGCCAGCCCGATCGACACGCCGTGGCTTGCGGAATTGACCGCGGCTGCGGCGGCCTCATCCGTGCCGGTCCTGCTGGGTGGACACGCCATGGTCAGCGACGGGCTGCGCATCCTGGTCGACGTGTCATGGCTGGGCCGGTAGGAGAGCCGCCTCGCAGTCGTCCGCCGCCTCCCCGGAACGGCTGCTAGACTGTTTTCCAAGGCGGCTCACGCGTCTGCGTGGACAGCCTGAGACGAGCATCAACCGCGTGGGACGCATCGGTCCTGCGCCCCGAGCACCCACGGAGCTGGCATGGATCAGACCGGACTGCTCTACGTCATCGGGTTCGGCATCGCGACATCGGTCTTCGTCTTCGCCACGATCCTCTTCTCGTGGCTGATCACCCATCGCCGACGTCGTCCGCAAAAAGGCCTGCCCTACGAGTGCGGAATCGACACGATCGGCGACACCTGGTCGCGGTTCGGACTCGCCTTCTACCTGTATGCGCTGCTCTTCGTCGCCTTCGACGTCGAGATCGTGTTCGTCTATCTGTGGGCGATCACCGTGCGAGTCATCGCGGTGCAGGGGATCGTGCTGATCGGCCTCTTCCTGGTGATCCTCCTCTTCGGGGAGCTGTACGCCTGGCGCAAGGGTGACCTGACGTGGCGTTAGACACCAAGGGTCCGCCCCCCGACACGAGCCCCATCGTCATCCCCGACTTGGCCGGGGACGACGACTTCCGCGAATTCGGGATGGCCGAGCACCCGCGCGGCGGCTTCCACGGCCTGCTCGAGGTGATCCCCACGCGCGCCGACCTCGTGCTCGACCTGATCCGCGCCAACTCGCTCTGGCCGCTCCTGTCGGGACTCTCGTGCTGCGCCATCGAGATGATGAGCTCCGCCACCAGCAAGAACGACATCGATCGCTTCGGGATGTTCCCGTTCCGCGCGTCCCCGCGCCAGGCGGACGTGCTGATCGTGGCCGGCACGCTGACCACCAAGATGGCCGGTCCGCTGGTGCGCCTCTGGGAGCAGATGCCCGAGCCCAAGTGGTGCGTGGCGATGGGCACCTGCACCACCTCCGGCGGCCGCTTCAAGCGCAGCTACAGCGTGGTGCAGGGCGTCGATCGGCTGATGCCGGTCGACGTCTACGTTCCCGGCTGCCCGCCCCGTCCGGAAGGGCTGATCTACGGGATGCTCCGGCTCCGCGAGCTCGTGCTGCAGCGGCGCGGCGAATGGCCGACCTACGTCGACCGCGGCCCGCAGCGAAGCAACTGGGAAGGAGACGTGACCTGAGCGCGCCGGCCGGCGCGCTGGTGCGCCTGCTCCTCGACCGTTTCGCCGACCTCGCCCCGACCGTCTGGACCGATGAGGACACGGTCGAGGTGCGCATCGACGGCGAGCGCAACGTCGAGGTGCTCGCGCGCCTTCGCGATGATCCGGAACTCAACTTCTTCATGCTCGCCGATGCCGCCGCGGTGGACTACGGCCCGACCGAGCACTTCGAGGTGGTCTATCACCTGTACTCCGATCTGCATCCCGCCTGGCTGCGCGTGCGGGCGCGGGTCGATCGCGCTGACCCGCACCTCCCCACCATCACCGGTCTGTGGGAGGGTGCGAGCTTCCACGAGCGCGAGATGTACGACATGATGGGCATCGTCTTCGACGGCAGTCGCGATCTGCGCCGGATCTACATGTCGCCCGATTACCGCAGCTTCCCGCAGCGCAAAGACTTCCTCCTCCCGGACGACGCGGCCGATTCACCCGCCGCCGGGGTCGATCCGCTGGAGCGCCCCGAGACATGGGATCTGTCCAGGTTCGTGGAGGCCGCGACCTCGTCGGAGGCAGAGTCGTGACCTCCGAGGTGCGTATCCCCGATCCGCTGCATCCCGAGCGCACCGAGGAGGCGCGGCTGCGAGCCGCCGCGGGCCTGGCACCGGCACCCTCGACTGGTGGCGAGTACGCCGGATTCGAGTCGGTCGGCCTGCCGGATCGGCCGCCGCAGACCGAGCGCGAGCGCGAGGTCTACACGCTGGACGAGGGCGAGATGCTCGTCAACATTGGACCCCAGCACCCCTCCACCCACGGTGTCATGCGCCTGGTGGCAAAGGTCCGCGGCGAGGTGGTGGTCGACATCGATCCGGTGCTCGGCTACCTGCACCGCGGCATCGAGAAGCTGTGCGAGAACGCCACGTACACCACGGTGATGACCTACGTCGACCCGATGGACTACCTGTCGTCGATGCACAACGAGCACGCGCCTGCGATCGCGTTCGAGAAGCTGTACGGCGTCAAGGCGCCGCGCCGCGCCGAGTACATCCGGGCGCTCGTGGTCGAGCTGAACCGGGTCTTCAGCCACGGACTGATGATGGGCTTCCAGGCGCTCGATATGGGCGGGCTGACCCCAATCCTGTACGCCTTCATCAATCGCGACGAAGTGGTCGATCTCCTGGCGTCGATCAGCGGCCAGCGCATGCTGTTCAACTTCTTCCGTGTCGGCGGCGTCAACTTCGACGCCAACGACGAGTTCTTCTCGCGGCTTGGTACCTGGCGTGCCGGCGTGCTCAAGACGATCGAGATGAACGAGCGGATCCTGACCGACAACGAGATCTTCCGCGGTCGCACGATCGGGATGGGCGTCCTGTCGGGCAGCGAGGCGATGGCGCTGGGGGTGACCGGTCCGAGCCTGCGTGCCTCGGGCGTGCCGTTCGACGTCCGCAAGGCACATCCCTACTCGATCTACTCCGAACTCGAGTTCGAGGTCATCACCCACACCGGTGGCGACGTCTACGCCCGCTATCTGCAGCGCGTCGCCGAGATCAAGCAGAGCATCCACCTGATCGACCAGATCGTGGACAAGATGCCCCACGGACCGGTCCAGGCCCAGGTGCCCGGCATCATCCGTCCCAAGCCGGGCCGCGCCTACGCCGCGGTCGAGTCGCCGCGCGGCCTGTACAGCGTGTATGCCATCAGCGACGGCGGGCCGAACCCGTATCGGTTCCGGATGCGCGATCCCAGCTTCGTCAGCCTGCAGGCGATGCCCAAGCTGATGCCGGGCAGGCTGATCGCCGACACGATGGCGGTGATGGCCAGCTTCGACCCTGTCATGGGTGGGGTGGACAAGTAGATGGACCTCGACCTGCTGCTGGGTGTCGGCCGCTTCCTGCTGGCCACGACCCTGTTGCTGCTGCTCACCGTCCCGACCGCCTTCGTGGTGATCCAGATGGAACTCAAGGTGATCGCCCAGATGCAGTTGCGCTATGGGCCGAACCGAATCGGCCCGTGGGGCATGTTCCAGAGCACGATCCACGGCTTCAAGTTCCTCGCCAAGGAAGACCACATGCCCGACCAGGCAGATCGGACGACGTTCACCCTGGCCCCATGGATGGTCTACATGGCGGCGGCCATGAGCATGCTGGTGATCCCGTGGGCGCCCGGAGCCATCGCTGCCGATTTCAACATCGGGATCGTCTACTTCTTCGCGATCATCGGCCTGTCGGTGGTGGGGATGCTGATCGCCGGCTGGGCCAGCTACAACAAGTACTCGCTGCTCGGGGGCCTGCGCAGCGCCGCGCAGATGGTGAGTTACGAGATCCCGCTGACCCTCTCGGTCGTGGGCGTGGTCGTCCTGGGCGGGACGCTCAACTTCCGCGAAGTGATCGAATGGCAGCTCGACCACGGCTGGATGCTCCTGTGGCAACCGGTCGGCTGGGGGATCTTCTACATCGCGTCGCTGGCCGAGATCAACCGCACGCCGTTCGACATGGTCGAGGCCGACAGCGAGCTGGTCGCCGGACCGTTCACCGAGTACTCCGGGATGCGCTTCGGGTTCTTCTTCTTCGCCGAGTACGTCGCGCTCTTCATCATGAGCGGGATCATGGTCGCCCTCTTCTTCGGCGGCTGGCTGGCCCCCTGGCCATTCCCGGCCCAGTTGGAGGGATTCGGCGGCACGCTCTACGGCATCTTCTGGTTCTTCCTCAAGAGCTACCTCTTCGTGTTCGTGGCGGTCTGGCTGCGCGCAACGCTGCCCCGCGTTCGCGTCGACCAGTTGATGGGGATGGCCTGGAAGGTGCTGTTGCCGCTGGCCATGCTCAACCTGATCGTGACGGCCGGCGTGGTCGTCTGGCTGAAGCTCTAGGGAGGGCGGCAGACCGATGCGAATTCCGGGAGCCGGCATCCTCAAGGGGATGCGCGTGACCATGCGCAACTACTGGGCGCCCAAGGTCACCAGCCAGTACCCCGAGCAGCGCCCGACCATGCCCGACCGATGGCGTGGCCGCCTCGACCTGATCTACGACCCGTTCGGCGAGCACAAGTGCGAGGTCTGCTTCCAGTGCGCCCAGGTCTGCCCGGTCGAGGCGATCGACATGAGCGGCTTCGACTCGCGGGGGAACCGGATTCGCTACGGCATGCCGGAGATCTACGACGAGCGCAGGGACCCCAACGCCTACCGGCGCGCCGGCCTCACCGCGGCACCGATGCGCAACGCGGCACGCTGGGACGAGGAGATCGACAACGGCTGGCTGCGCGGCGTGATCGACGGCTTCAGCGGACGCCCCGAATCCCTCGTCGCTATCTTCTCCGCCATCCAGGAGCATTACGGCTACCTCCCCGAGCGCGCCCTGCGCCAGGTGAGCGACACGATGTCGATCCACTGGGCGCAGATCTTCGGCGCCGCCGGGCTCGGCGGCTTCCGGCTGCTCCCCGGTGAGGGACACGTGATCACCATCTGCACCTGCACGGCCTGTCGCTTTGCCGGCGGCGAATCGCTGCTGGCAGCACTCTCCGAGGAGCTGGGGATCGTCCCCGGCGAGTCGACCGCCGACGGTGCCTTCAGCCTGGAGACGAGCGACTCGGTCGCCGCGGGGGCGCTCGCACCGGCCCTGCGCATCGACACGCTGGTCTACGGCCCGCTCACCACGGAGCAGGCGCGCCACCTCGTCGGCGAGCGACGTCGCGCGGCCGCCGCAACGGGGCGCCCGGCGTGACCGAGCAGGCACTCTCGGCGCAGATCCGCATCCTCCCCGGCGGCGAGCATCGGCTGCTCACCGGGATCGCCGACGGGTCGCGCGTGACCCTGGCGGGCGCGCGGACCCATCACGCCTACGAGGGGCTCACCCGCGCGATCGAGACGCTGGGACCCGAGATGACCCTCGCCCAGGTCGAGGCGTCGGGGCTTCGCGGGCGGGGTGGCGGCGGCTACCCCACCGCGGCGAAGTGGCGAGCCGCGCGCGACGCGACCGCCGGTCGAAAGGTCGTGGTCGCCAACCTGATCGGCGCTGACCCGACGGCACTCGGAGATCGCGCGCTGGCCGAGGGCAACCCGCACCTGATCCTCGAGGGGCTGATGATCGCGGCGTTTGCCACCGGTGCCTCCGAGGCGATCATCGCCGTGCGCACCGACTGGCCGGTCGCCATCGAGCGGCTGCGCGCCGCCGTGGCTGAGGCCGATGCCGCACGGCTGGCCGGCTACCTCGTGCTGGGCACCGACTTCTCCTGCACGGTGAGCGTCTGGCAGGGCGCGGCCGCCCTCGTCGCCGGCGAGGAGACGGCGCTCCTGGCAGCGCTGGCCGGCGATCGAGGCATGCCGGTCATCCGGCCGCCCTACCCGACCGAGCGCGGGCTCGGTGGCGACCCGACCACCGTCCAGAACGCCGAGACCCTGGCGCACGCCGCCTGGATCCTGCGGCATGGCACGCAGGAGTTCCGCTCCGTCGGGTCCGCGGACAGCCCCGGCACGAAGCTGGTCAGCATCTACGGCCGCGTCGCCAACCCCGGACTGGCCGAAGTGGCCCTCGGTTCGCCGCTCTCCACGTTGGTGAAGATCGCCGGAGGCGGCTCCGGGACGACCAAGGCGGTCTTCGTTGGCGGGCCCGGGGGCGGCGCACTCGGCGCCGACGAACTGGACACGCCCTATGACTTCGAACCACTCCGAAGGGCGGGAGCGGGAATCGGTCTTGGCCAGGTGCTCGTCACCGACAGCGACACCTGCATGGTCGACACCGCCCGTTTCTTCCTCGACTACTCGGCCCGCGAGGCGTGCGGCAAGGCGGTGCCGTGCCGCATCGGCACCAGGCGCCTGGTCGAGACGCTCGACCGGATCCTCGCGGCCACGCCACGACCGAACGACCTGCTCCTGCTGCGCGAGCTCTCGCGCAAGATGACCGACACGGCGCTCTGCCACCTCGAATCGCGTGCGCCCGGACCGATGCTCACCACGATCGAGCGGTTCGAGGGCGAGTACCGCGCGCACGCCGAACGCGGCGAGTGCCCGGCCGGCTCGTGCCGCGCCCTTGACGTTGCGCCGTTGCTGGCGCCGCTCTCCGGCGTCGAGCCGGCGGCCTCGTAGGTAGGATGCACCGGCCATGAGCTTCGTCACCAACGGCAAGGGAAACGGGAAGGGCGTGCCCCTCCGCGCGGAGGACTACGCGCCCCTCTGGCCGATGGTGCCAGGCTCCGCAAAGGTGAGCGTCACCATCAACGGCGAGCAGGTCGAGGCCGAAGAAGGGCAGACCATCCTGCAGGCCTGCCGCGTGCTCGGGATCGACGTTCCGACACTCTGCTACGAGCCGAAGCTGGCCGCCTTCGGCGCCTGCCGGATCTGCGTCGTCGAGGTCGAGGGGCAGGAGACGACACCCATTTCGTGCGGCACCTTCGTCGAGCCGGGGATGGTCATCACCACCCACTCGGAGCGCCTGGTCGAGAACCGCCGCATGGTGCTGGAGCTGATCTTCTCCGACCACGACGCCTACTGTCTGCCGCCCTGCCAGTTCAAATGTCCCACCCGGGTCGACATCCCCGGCTATCTCAAGCAGAACACGCTCGGCAACTGGGAGGAGGCGACACGCATCCTCAAGCGCTCGCTGCCATTCCCGGCCATCCTGGGCCGCGTCTGCCCCGCTCCGTGCGAGACGCACTGCCGTCGCGAGGAGGTGGACACCGCCATCGCCATCCGCGACTCGCACCGCTACTGCGCCGACCGGGTTCTCGAAGTGGACGCCCCGGCGCCGACCCCGTGGCCCAAGGAGACCGACTCCGGCCGCCGCGTGGCGGTCATCGGCGCCGGTCCGGCCGGGATGTCGGCCGCCTACTACCTCCAGCTCCGCGGCCATCACTGCGACGTGTTTGAGGCCGAGCCTGAGCAGGGCGGCATGCTGCGCTACGGGATCCCGGAATACCGCCTGCCGAAGGGCTGGATGGATCGCGAGCTGAATCACGTCTGGGAGCTCGGCGCCACCTTCCGGCCGAACATGCGCCTCGGCAGGGACTTCCACGTCGCCGACCTGCTCGAGCAGGGGTACGACGCGGTCTATGTCGGCATCGGCTGCTACCGCTCCAACGAGATGGGGATCCCCGGCGAGGACGCCGACGGCGTGGTCAACGCGCTGGAGAACCTCTACAACAGCACCCGCGGCGTGCCGGTGCCCGCGCTCGAGGGTGCGCGGGTGGTGGTCATCGGCGGCGGATTCACCGCCATCGACTGCACGCGCACCAGCCTTCGCCAGCGCGCCGCCGAGGTGACCCTGGTGTACCGGCGCGACCTCAAGGACATGCCGGCGCAGGACGAGGTCCATGAGGCGATCGAGGAGGGCGCGCGGGTCATCTTCCAGGCCGCTCCCGTCCGCGTGGTGACCGACAAGGCCAACAAGGTGACCGGTGTCGAGTTCCAGCGGATGCGCCTGGGCGCGCCCGATGAGAAGGGTCGCCGCCGGCCGGAGCCGATGCCCGGCACCGAATTCATCGTCGCCTGCGACACCGTGCTGGGCGCCATCGGCCAGGGCCCGGAACTCTCTTGGGTCGACACCGAGCCCGAGGAGATCCGCTCGCAGCTGGAGGTGAGCCGCCGCGGCACCCTGGTTGCCGAGGACGACATCTTCCGCACCGGTGTCCCGCGCGTCTTCGCCTCCGGGGACGTGCGCAACGGCGCTCAGACCGTGGTCGAGGCGATCGGCGAGGGCCGCCGCGCCAGCTACGCGATCGACTACTGGCTGCGCGGTCACGACCTCGATGACCCGCAGGTGCGCCGCATCGTGTCCGAGCCGCAGCCTTCGTTCCTGACGATCGTGCCGTTCACCGACGACGTGAAGGAGCCGCGCGCGGTGATGGGCAAGCTCGGTGCGGCGGATCGCAAGGGTGGCTTCGGCGAGTACGAGCACGGCTACACCGGCGACCAGGCGATGGCCGAGGCGGGCCGCTGCCTGCAGTGCACCTGCGAGGCGATCGGTCACTGCGACCTGCGCGAGGCGGCGATCGAGTACGAGACGACGCTCAACATGGCGATCGACGAGCGCTCGATCCAGGACAACCCCTATGTCGGCGTCAACCACGGCTACGGGCGCGACGAGACCCACTCCTTCATCCTGCGCGACTACTCCCGCTGCATCGACTGCGGGCGCTGCGCGCAGGTCTGCAAGGAGGTCGTGGGCGCCGGCTGCTACGACTTCATCGGCAAGGGCTTCGATTCGCTCGTCACCACCGCCGACTTCGTTTCCCTCAACGAGACGCCGTGCGTGTCGTGCGGCCGCTGTGCGGAGACCTGCCCGGTCGGCGCCCTCATGCCGCGACCTCGGACGCTGGAGACCTACCAGCTCGACATGAGCCGATGCATCTTCTGTGGCATCTGCGCCGATGCCTGCCCGTACGACGCCCTGCGCTGCGGACCCGAGTTCGAATTCAGCGAATACCAGCGCGATCTGCCGATGCTCGACATCCTCGAGATGTCCGACCGGGAGCGTCCGACCAGGTAGACCGATACGGGAGGAGCTGAAGGGGTGGCCACCCACCTCCTCGGCTGGCTATCGCGACAGCCTTCGGAGCCGGCCGCCCACCCCTTCGTCTTCGGTCCGGTGGCGAGCTAGCAGGCTGCCCGCTGGCTGTTTGGACGCCTACGGGAATGCCAACCAGACGGTGGGCAACGGGTGGCTCGTTGCCGTGTCCCAGCGCCAACCGACCGCCAAGATGCCACCGTCGGACGTGCCGATGATGGAAACGACCTCGTTGTTTACTCCGGCGAACGCCGGCTGGTCAGCCACCCGTCCCCAGGTCAATCCGCCACTGGCCGATACCCAGACCATCGCGTTGGCCATACCACCGCCGGGGTAGGTGTTGCCCGTGGCGATCAGCGCGCCTGGCACGACGAAGATACGGCTCAAGTTCTCCTCGATGGTGACTCCTATCTCCTGCCGGTCCCATTGGTCGCCGTCGACGGAGGTCCAGACTGCGCCGCTGGAGCTGATGTTGCCGTCGGCCTGCTGCCCCTCCACATACCCCAAAGCGACGAAGCCGCCGGGGAGCGCGGCAACCGAACTGAACCACGCCTCCCGCTGCACAATCTGGGGTCCGGTCCAGGAGATGCCGTCCGGGCTGGTCCAGGCGCGGACATCGGTGGTGAGACTGCCGTCGCTGCGCGCCGGCCCATTCATCGGGCCGAACGCAAGCACCCTCCCGTCCAGACCCACTACCAAGCCCTCGACTGCGCCGGGCGGCATATCCGCGGCGGCGGCCCAGTTGATGCCGTCGGATGAGGTTGAGAACACCGATCGGATCGCCTCCCCGTCCTCGGCGACACGAACAGTAACGCCCACGAATCCCGCGCCTCGCGCCGCGACCAGCATCGGAACGGCCGACGATTCGATCGTCCAGTGGAGCGCGTCGTCTGATACCCAGACGGTCGGGACTGACTGGCCCGGACCATCCGTCCATGGCCCCGCCACCCCACCGTAGACCAACAAGCGGGACCCCGAGACGAACACTTGGTGGAGGGAGGCATGCTCGAAGACCGCGAGGCCGGCATGCATCTCCCAGTCCCTGCCGTTTGCCGAGGTCCAGATCAGCCCCGAATTGAGGGCGGGATCGCCGTCAGCGCAACACGCCGCGTTGATCGTCCCGACCGCAACATAGCCGCCGTTGAACGCCACGACCGAGGTCGGCGTGCCGCCGCCATACACCGATGGAGCCGCGTCGGGGAGATCGGCGCGCTCCCATTGAGCGTAGACAGATGCTGGAGGTGGCGACTCCGCCGCCGATTCGGACTCCGATGGCAAGACAGAAGCGTCCGAGCTGTGGCTTGCCTGGGGCGTCGGTGACGGCGTGGGTGCGACGCCGACTCGAAGCCAGCCGGAGCTGCCGATGGCAATCCCGACCAGCACGCCCACCGCCGCGACTCCGGCAACCGCGGCGATTCGCGCCCATGGAGCGACTACGAGACGCGATCCTGCCAGCGCCACCAGGCCACGCCGCTGCCGCGTGGCGCGCACATCGGTCATGACCCGTCCGAGGCGGTCCCGATCGGGAGGCGGCACGAGCGCCTCCAAAGCCACCTTCAGCTGCCGCTCGAACTCGGTCATCTCGTGCTCGGTCACACTGGACCTCGCCCGGGCGCTGTGATGCGTGCATCGGCGGCCAGCGCCGCCTCCAGGTAGCGGACCGATCGGCTCAACCTGGACTTCACGGTGCCGATCGGCAGCCCAGTCGCCTCTGCGATTTCCGGATACGGGAGACCCAGGTAGTAGCGCAGGACCACGATGGTCCGCTGCTCGTCGGTCAGGCGCCCCAGGCTCCACGCCAGCTCGTCGCGCTCCGCGATGTGCTCGGTCTGATCTTCCTGCTGCGTGCCGTGCTCTGGGAGGATGGCGACCTCGGTCCGCTCGTGCCGCCGGCGACGAAGCTGGTCCTGGCAGGCGTGAACCAGTAGTCGATAGAGCCAGGCGTCGAAGTGATCCGGGTCACGCAGGGTCGGCAAGTCGCGCCACGCGCGCACCAGGGCGTCCTGCGCGGCATCCTCGGCGTAGCCGCGGTCACGCACGATCAGGCCCGCCGTCCCGACCAGCCGCCCGAGCGACCGGCCGGCGAGGACGGCAAAGGCGTCGTGATTGCCGCGCATCGCCTGCTCCACCAACTCTCTGCTCATGCCTTCCCCGACTGCGGTATTGACTCAACCGCTATCAGTATCGGCGCATGCGCTGCACGATTGGTTCCATCTGCGGCCCGGATGGTGGGACAGCCCGCCGACGACTCGCCCACGGTTCGCGACCGGTTCGGTGGCGAGCTGCTGCCCATCGTTCGACTCGGGTCGGTGCTCGGCATCCGAGCGTACGGACCGAGGTGACCCGGTTTCGTGGCCGAAAACTCAGGATCGGAGCGAAACAGCCGAGATTCGGGCCCCGATTCCATGCTCCGATGCCGAGCGCGCGTTGGAAGGAGGGTCGGCAGGCGGGGGATAGGCACCAGCGGCACGTGAGCTGGAGGCGCGTCCGGCATCGTTCGCCGTTCGGGCTGCGCTAGAATCGGATGCGGCCTCGAGCCAGATCGGATCTCCGGATCGGCGAGGCCGTTTGAGCGCTCAATCAACCAGCAGGAGCCGCAGCCCTGGACCTCTCCGGCGTCCTCTTCATCCTGCTCGCCGTCGGCGTCATCGGTGCCGGGCTGCTGGTCGTCACGCTGCGCAACATCATCCACAGCGCCGTGGCGATGATGGTCTGCTTCGGCACGCTGGCGGGGATGTACGCGCTGCTGGGCGCCCCGATCGTGGCGGCCGCCCAGGTGCTCATCTACCTCGGCGCCATCAGCGTCCTGATCCTGTTCGCGATCATGCTCACGCAGGCTGGTGACGCGAACCTGCCGCGCCCGTTCCATCCGCAGGTCTGGGTGGCGGGGCTCGTGGCGCTGATCATCGTGGGGCTGATCGGCTACGCGGTCACCCAGACCGACTGGCACGCGGCGGTCGCGGTTACGGCAATCAGCGTCGAGACGATCGCCACGGCGCTCTTCACCGACTACGCGCTGCCCTTCGAGATCCTCAGCCTGCTGCTGCTGGTGGCGATCATCGGTGCCATCTACCTCGCGCGCCGACCCGAAGACGACGAGGGTGCCAACTGATGGGGCTGCAAGGCTACCTCCTCGTCTCCGCGATCCTCTTCGGGATCGGAGCATTCGGCTTCATGGCACGCCGCAACGCCATCCTGATGCTGATCTCCATCGAGCTGATGCTCAACGCGGTGAACCTGTCGCTGGTCGCCTTCAACGCCTACGGACCGCCCGGGTCTCCCGCGGGCGCCATCTTCGCCCTGCTGGTGATGGCGGTGGCGGCCGCCGAGGCCACGGTCGGGCTTGCGCTGGTGATCGCAATCATCCGCACGCGCAAGACGGCCGAGGTTGACCAGTACGCGGACCTGAAGGAATAGACCGATGTCGACCGAGCTGCTGATCGCCCTCATCCCGGCGCTGCCGCTGGCCGGCTTCCTGTTTGCCGTGCTGGCTGGATCGCGGCTCGATCGCGTTCCGTCCCACGGTCACGATGATCACGGCGACTCGCACGCCGATGACCATGGGGGGCACGCAGGGCACGGCGGTGACGGGCACGATTCCGGCGAGACCGATGACTCGGCGTTCCGCGCCGTTCCGTCGGAGGAGGAGCAGGCACTCAGCTCGCCGCACGCCGGCCACGCGGACGACCTCGCCAACAGCAACGGTGCCGACGGGGTGATCCCCGCCGACATGAACGACGGGCTGGGGCAGGCCGGGCATGTGGTCGAGGGCGGACCCCGCCCGAGCTATCGGTCCTGGTGGGTGCCGACCGCGCTGGTCGGGATCGCCTGGGCGTTCAGCATGGTGGTGTTCGCCAACGTGGTCTTCGGCGGCCACGTGTACCACGTGTCGGTCTACGAGTGGATCGTCTCGGGCGACTTCCAGATCGAGATCGCCTTCCTGGTCGACGGCCTGACCGCCGCGCTGCTGCTGGTGGTGAGCACCGTGGGCCTGCTGGTCCACGTCTACAGCATCGGCTACATGGACGGCGACCGCGGACTGTGGCGCTTCTTCGCCTACCTGAACCTGTTCATGTTCAGCATGCTGCTGCTGATCCTGGGCGACAACTTCCTGATGCTGTACGTCGGCTGGGAGGCGGTCGGCCTGTGCAGCTACGCGCTCATCGGCTTCTGGTACAAGAAGCCCTCGGCCGCCGGTGCCGCCAAGAAGGCGTTCGTGGTCAACCGGGTCGGCGACTTCGGCTTCGGCCTCGGGATCATGATGATCTGGACGATGCTCGGGACCCTCAACTTCGAGGAGGTCTTTGCCGGCATCGGCGGCCTCGATCCGACCGCGGTAACGGTGATCGCCCTGCTCCTCTTCGCCGGCGCGGTCGGCAAGAGCGCCCAGTTCCCGCTGCATGTCTGGCTGCCCGACGCGATGGAGGGCCCAACCCCGGTCAGTGCGCTGATCCACGCCGCCACGATGGTGAACGCCGGGGTCTACATGGTCGCCCGCGCCAACCCGATCTTCGCGGAGAGCCCGGTTGCGATGTGGGTGGTGGCCGGCATCGGCGTCTTCACCGCCATCTTTGCCGCCGCGATCGCGCTGACCCAGAACGACATCAAGAAGGTGCTCGCCTACTCGACGGTGAGCCAGTTGGCCTACATGTTCTTCGCACTGGGGATCGGTGCCTGGGTGGCGGCCATCTTCCACCTGGTCAGCCACGGCTTCTTCAAGGGGCTCCTCTTCATGGGCTCCGGCTCGATCATCCACGGGGCGTCCGGCGAGCAGGACATGCGCTTCATGGGCGGGCTGCGCGACCGAATGACGTGGACCTATCGGACGATGGTCGTCGGGGCGCTGGCGCTCGCCGGGATCCCCCTCTTTGCCGGCTTCTTTTCCAAGGACGAGATCCTCGCCGAGTCGTTCAACCGCGGCTATTACCTGTTCTACGCGGTCGGCGTGATCGTCGCCTTCATGACCGCCTTCTACACCTTCCGCATGATCTTCATGACCTTCCATGGGGCGTGGCGTGGCCCGCGTGACGCCTGGCACCACGTCCACGAATCGGCACCGACCATGGTTTGGCCGCTCATCATCCTGGCCGTCCCGACCGCGCTGGCCGGCCTGCTGCTGGGAATTCCGCCGGAGGGCGGCTTCATCCACACCTGGCTGGAGGAGGTCTTCCACACCGCCGAGGAGGCGGGCGCCGGCATCCTGTCCGGCTCGATCGCGGCCGGCGAGCATCACGGATTCGAGTTGTTCGGGATCGGCGGGTTGCTGCTGGTGATCGGCGCGTCGGTCGGCGTGGCCGGGATCTGGCTGGCGTACCGCTGGTACGTCCTCGACCCGGAGGCACCGGGACGCTTCGTCGTCCGCATGCCGTTCGGCCTCGGCCCGGGGATGTACGCCGCCAGCCTGAACAAGTACTACGTGGATGACCTGTACGGCCTCGTCTGGGCCCGCGGCGGCGTGCTCGTCGGCAACGCCCTGTGGTGGTTCGACGCCAAGGTGGTCGACGGGGCGGTCAACGGCGCCGGGTGGGTCGCCCAGCGATTCGGCGGGCTGCTGCGCCGCGCGCAGACCGGTCGCGTGGAAAACTACGGGCTGGGCATGGCCGCCGGTCTGGCGCTGGTGCTGATCGCCTACCTGGTGATGCGGCCGTGAGCGATCTGCCGATCCTCTCCCTTGTCGTCTTCTCGCCCCTGATCGGCGTGCTGGCGCTCGTCCTGGTTCCCCGCGACAACCATCGTGCCATGCGCTGGATCGCCCTGCTGGCGGCGCTCGCCAGCTTCGGGTTCAGCCTGGCCCTGCTCGGCTACAACACCGGCGGAGCCGAATTCCAGTACCGGGAGGATCTCTCCTGGATCCCCGCCTTCGGGATGCGCTACACGCTCGGCGTGGACGGCCTGTCGGTCGTCCTGGTGCTGCTCACCACCGTCCTGTCGGTGGTCAGCATCTTCTACTCCTGGGATCCGATCCGCGTGCGGGTCAAGGAGTACTACGCGGCGATGCTGCTGCTGATGGTCGGCATGCTCGGCGTCTTCGTGTCGCTCGACCTCTTCCTCTTCTACGTCTTCTGGGAGATCAGCCTCATCCCGATGTACCTGATCATCGGCATCTGGGGCGGACCGCGGCGGATCTACGCCACGGTCAAGTTCGTGATCTACACGCTGGTCGGCTCGCTGTTGATGCTGGTCGCCATCCTGGCGGTGGCAATCGCGCACGCGTCGGCCGGCCACCCGTTCACCTTCAGCTACGAGACGCTGCGCGGCTTCGGCTACGCCGACGGGCTCCAGGCGCTCGCCTTCGTGGCCTTCTTCCTGGCCTTCGCCATCAAGGTCCCGATGTGGCCGTTTCACACCTGGCTGCCCGATGCCCACGTCGAGGCGCCCACCGCCGGCAGCATCATCCTGGCCGGCGTCCTGCTGAAGCTGGGCGGCTACGGCTTCCTGCGCTACTCGCTGCCGCTGCTCCCCGACGCGGCGGTCAGCTTTGCGCCAATCGTGATCGCGCTGGCGGTGATCGCCGTGCTGTACGGCGCCATGGTGAGCATGGTGCAGCCCGACCTGAAGAAGCTGATCGCCTATTCCTCGGTCAGCCACATGGGCTTCGTCACCCTGGGCGCCTTCGTCTTCAACGTGCAGGGGCTGCAGGGCGCCATCTTCCAGATGATCAGCCACGGCATCACCACCGGCGCCCTCTTCCTGCTGGTCGGGGTGATCTACGAGCGCACCCACGACCGCGCGATCGCGCACATGGGCGGCCTCAACGCCCGGATGCCGCAGTACGCCGCGATCTTTGGCCTCTTCACCTTCGCCAGCATTGGGCTGCCAGGCCTGTCGGGCTTCATCGGTGAGTTCCTGGTCCTGCTGGGCGCCTTCCAGTATTCCGGCTGGGTGGCCGCGGCCACCATGCTCGTCGTGATCATGAGCGCGGTCTACATGCTCTGGATGTTCCAGCGCATCTTCTTCAGCGTGCCGTCTGACTGGATGCGCCGATGGTGGCCGTCGCTGAAGGACATGAGCCGCAACGAGTGGCTGGCGCTGGCCCCGCTGATCGTGCTGGTCGTCGCGCTGGGCGTCTTCCCGGGACCGGTGCTCGACGCCATCAGCGGGCCGGTCGATCGCATCATCGAGGCGATCGAATCCTCGCAGGGGCTGACCTCGTTCAGCCTGCCGTGGTGAGGACGGACCGATGCAGCTGATCGACCTCGCCCCGCTCCTGCCCGAGCTGATCCTGGTCTTCCTGGTGCTGGCGATCATCACCGTGGACCTGTTCCTGCCGCGGAACGGCAAGTGGATCCTGACGGCGCTCACGGTGTCGGGCCTCGTCCTGGTGGGTGCCGCCTGCATCCCGGTCTGGGGTGTCAACGACCGCATCTTCGAAGGCTTCTACGTGGTCGACGACCTGTCGGTCTTCTTCAAGGCCGCGACCGTGGTCATCGGCATCCTGGCGGCGCTCTTCGCACCGTCCTACCTGGCGCAGCGCCGGATGCCGCTCGGCGAGTTCAACACGATCCTGATATTCAGCCTGATCGGGATGTTCGTCCTGGCATCGAGCGCTGACCTGATCACGCTCTTCATCGGTCTTGAGCTGATGGTCATGCCGGCTTACCTGATGACCGCCTTCCACAAGACCGATCGGTACAGCAACGAGGGTGGCCTCAAATACTTCCTGCTCGGCTCGTTCGCCAGCGCCATCCTGCTCTTCGGCATCAGCTGGACCTACGGGCTGACCGGCTCGACCCGGATCGAGGGGATGGGCGCCCTGGCGCATGCGGCCGGCCCAGCCGGGATCCTGGCGATCGGACTGCTGACCGTCGGTGCCACCTTCAAGGCGGCTGCCGTGCCCTTCCACTTCTGGACCCCTGACGCGTACCAGGGCGCGCCAACGCCGATCACCGGCTTCCTCTCGGTCGGGCCCAAGCTTGGGGCCTTCGCCCTGCTGGTACGCCTCTTTGCCGAGGGGCTCGGCCCGATGAGCGCGGACTGGTATGCCGTGATGGCGATCCTGGCGGTGGCGACCATGACCGGCGGCAACATCGTGGCGCTGACCCAGACCAACGTGAAGCGCATGCTCGCCTACTCGAGCATCGCCCATACCGGCTACATCCTCGCCGGGCTGGCCGCCTTCGCCCACGCGGTCGACCCCGATATCCGTGCGCAGGGGATCGAGTCGATCCTCTTCTACGTGCTCGGGTATGGCGTGATGAACATGGCCGCCTTCGCGGTCGTCGGCATGCTCCAGCGCGATCCGCGCCGGTTCGGCGGGCTGGGCGGCTTCGCGGGCCTGGCCGGACGCGCGCCGTGGCTGGCCGCCGGGATGGCGATCCTGCTCCTGTCGCTGACCGGCATCCCGCCCACGGTCGGCTTCTTTGCGAAGCTGTACGTCCTGATCGCGACCGTGGACGCGGGCGTCGCGTGGCTCGCGGTGGCGATCGCGTTGAATGCCGCGCTGGCCGCGTTCTACTACCTCCGGGTGATCGTCTACATGTACATGCGCGATCCGGAGGACCAGCCGGCCCCGATCGATCGCTCCCCGGTCGGAATCGCCGCTCTCGCGATCTCGGTGGTCGCCGTTCTGGCCCTGGGGCTCTTCCCCGAGCCGGTGCTTGCCTTCCTCCAGGCGTCAGTGGCGAGCCTCTTCTAGCGCGCTTGCTAGACTCCGGCGCATGAGGCGCCTCTCCGCTCCGAGCATCGCGCTGCCACTGCTGCTTGCCGTCGCCGGCGTCGGGCTGATCCTGGTCGGTCAGCTGGATCTCGATGCGCGCCCGAGTCCAAGCCTGCCCGACATCCCCGACCCGAGCAGCCCAGTCGCCGTGGTGTCTGCGAGTCCGAGCCCGACCGGCTCCGGACCATCTGATGCGCCGACACCGTCATTGACACCGGTCCCCGCGGACTGGGTGGCACGGCAGATCCAGATCGAGTCGGTCGGCATCAACATCGCGGTCGTGCAGGCCGTCCTCCCCGGCCAGGACGACTTCCCGCCCCACGATGCCGCCTACATCCTGCGCCAGAGCTCACAACCGGGACGTGGCACCAACAGCTACCTGTTCGCGCACGCGGAGCTGAGCCTCTTCAAGCCCCTCTGGAATGTCCTCCTCGGCGCCGAGGTCAAGGTCCTCATGTCCGACGACCAGGTGCTGCGCTACCGGGTCACCGAGATCCACCCCAACGTGAGCTGCCCCGACGACCGCGCCGAGGCGGCATGGAAGCTGCCTCTTGCCCTGGTGTACGCCCCGCCCGGCTGCGCCGGCGTGTGGTGGACCCAGCCGGTCGACCACGAGCGGCTCACCCTGCAGACGAGCCAGGGCTACAACCGCAACTGGGGGGAGCTGGTCGTGGTGGCCGAGCCGATCCCCTAGCCCATCGCCTGCCTCGCTTCCGGTCGAGGCCGGCTCCGGGCCGCAACTCCCAGGGCGACCGGCAGCGTGGCGATCGCCACGGCCAGAGCAATGGCGAAGACCACGCGAAGCACGCCCGCTGCCTCGCCGCGCGACCAGGCCTCGAGCAGGTCGATCAGCGCCAGGCTGGATCGAGGGTCGATCCCCACGAACTCCGGGTGCCCCAGCGTGGCGACCAGGGCGTCGCGTCGCGCCGGATCGTTGATGAGCGCGTTCAGCTCATCGATCCGGTTCTGGCCGATGCTGGTCAGCAGCGCGAGGCCGACGCTCATCCCGATGGTCCGCGTGATCTGCAGCATGGCGCTGGCGACCCCGTAGGCGGATGCGCCGGCGGCCTCGACCGCGGCCGTGGCTCGGGGTGAGACGGTCAACCCGAAGCCGGCGCCGAACAGCGCCAGGTCGCGCTGCAGGCGAGGCAGCTCGGTCCCGACCTCCCATCCGAGGGCGAGCCACAGGCCGGCGGCGCTGACGGCCACGCCGGCGATCGTCGGCAGCCGTTCGCCGAGCCGTCCCGAGACGACGCCGCCGAGCAGAGCGCCGCCAGCGATCGCCACGGTGAGCGCGGTCAGGGCTGCGGCGGCGTGGTCGGGGCCGGCATTCAGGACGCGGTTCACGAAGACCGGGCCGCCGATGATCATCGTCGCGAGGGTGTAGCCGGTGAGCAGGCTGACCGCGTTCGCGGCCGAGAACGGAACCGATCGAAAGAGCCGCGGGTCGACCAATGGCCAGCGGCTGCGCAGTTCCAGCAGCACGAAGCCGGCCAGGGTGATGGCGGACACCGCCAGCCCGCCGGCGATCAGCGGATCGCCCCAGCCCCGCTGCCCGGCAAGCGAGAGCGCGCCGACCCCGAGCAGCAGGGTGAACGAGACGAGCAGCCCGCCGACGAGGTCGAGGCGTCCGGGAGCCCTGGGAGTCTCGACCCCGCCGGCCACCACGTAGAGCAGGACGAGGGTGACCAGGCCGGCCGGCACGTTCAGGAAGAAGATCCACTGCCAGCCGGCCAGGTCTAGCCCGGGCACCGGCAGCGAGACGTTCAGCAGGACCCAGGCGCCGTAGGCGGGGCCGACCGCCATGCCGACGAAGGCGGCAGCGCCCTCGATCCCCAGGGCCGTGGCGCGGGCGCGCCCGGCGAAGAGATGGCTGGCCAGGGTCATCGAGAGCGGGACGAGCGCGCCGCCGCCAAGGCCCTGCACCACGCGCGCGCCGATCAGCCAACCAATCCCCGCCTCCGGGCCGGCGAAGCGCGACAGGCCGGCGCCCAGGCTGCCGGCGCAGAAGAGGACGAGTGCGACCAGGTAGAGGCGTCGTGCGCCCCACAGGTCGGCGGCGCGACCGGCGAGCGGCATGGCGACCACGTAGGCGACCAGGTAGCCGTTGACGATCCAGCTGGCGCGCGCCAGGTCCGCCCAGCCGCCGAAGTCGGCCACGATGGAGGGCAGCGCGATCGCCACCACCATCAGCTCCGCGCCGCCAAGGAAGACGCCCAGCGAGGCGATCACGAGGACCGCCCAGGCAGCCACCGGCCGCAGGATGGGAGCCGTCGGCGCGCCCATTGTCCCGCTCAGAGGTCGGCGCGGTCGAGCGTGACGACGGCCAGCAGCAGGAGGAAGGCGACGGCGACCAGCGCTGTCCCGGTCGACTGGAGTGCGTCGGCGATCGGGCGAGTCGATCGGGACAGGTTGGCCAGCAGACCCAGTCCGCCGGTCGGCAGCGGCGCCGTCAGGGGGACCACGACGGCACTCGCCAGGATGCCCACGCCCAGAAGCAGCGACAGCACGCTCGCCACTGCGGGAGGGAGTGGCAGCGCACCGACGATCATCGCGCCCGCCAGCACCACCAGCGCGGCCGCAGCCGCGGCGACGGTGGCCGCCACCAGGGGCCCGGCATCGGGGATCTCGGCCAGTTGTTCGATGGCCGTCAGCCAGGCCGCCGCGGCGCCAAGCGCGATGCCGACGACCATCACGCCTCCCACCACGACGAACCAGGCGAGCTGGACGGCCGACCGCGGTACGGCGCGCACCGCCATCCATGCGATCGTCCCACGCCGTCGCTCGGCGGCCAGCGTTGCTGACACGACCGCCGCCCCGATGCCCACCGATGCGCAGAGGGAGATGGCATACCACCTGGCCGCCCCATCGACGGCGCGGAGCCCCGCCAACTCCGCCGGAATGGCACCCACCGCAAGGCCACCGAGAAGGGGCAGGGTCAGCAGGAGAAGCAGGCGGTAGCTGATCCACAGCTCGTGTGCGGCAAGGCCAGCCAGCGCGAGCAGGCGATTCATCGGGCGGCCACCCTCGCATGCGAGTCGTTCGCTTCGCTGATGCCTGCGAGGGCTTCGATCCCTCGCAGGGAGAGCGTCAGGCCCCGCGCATCGAGCTCGCGCACGGGGGCGTGCAGCACCACACTCCCGTCCCGCAGCAGGGCGACCTGGTTCACCAGGCCGACCTCGGTCGCGGGGAAGGCGCTCGCCAGCACGACGGTGCGTCGCTTGCCCGGAATGGCGAGCAGGCGGCTCCGCTCCTCGGCGTCCACCGAGCGCAGTGGATCGTCGAGAAAGAGCACCTCCGGATCGGTCAGCATTGCCGCCGCCAGGGCGGTCCGCTGCGCCAGGGCGGCTCCCCCGCGGCGAATCGGAGCGTCTCTGCTCGAACCCAGGCGGTATCGCTCCATAGCTGCATCCGATCTCCGGTGGCGATCGGCCCGGTCGTAGCCCGCCAGCCGACCGGCGAGCTCAAGCACCTCGGCGGGCGTCATCCATCCGTAGATGCCGGCAGAGGCGCCGACATACCCGATGCGCCGCGCCCAGCCGGCCGCCGAATCGTCGGCACGCGACACGCCAGCCAGCCGAACACTGCCGTGGTCCGCATGGGCCAGTCCGGCCAGGATCCGCAACAGGAGTGAGGCGGATCCCTCGGGCCGAGAGACGATAAGCAGCCGTCCCCCGACGCCTACCGACAGGTCGAGGTCGTCGAGCAGCCGGACGCCGCGCACCGAGCGGGTGATCCCCGAGGCCAGGACCGCCGCCGGGCGGAGCGCCCGGACCGACCGCGAGGCCCACAGCGCGTCGGGCGTGGAGCTCGTCAGGTGGCACCTCCTCGGTCGCCGCAGGGCCGACTGGGCGGCCAGTCTATCACCCCCCTTGACGGCTCCGGGGTTCTGTTCCTATCATAAGCGTCCGCTTATATCAATCCGTATTTGATAAAGAAGCACTAGAAGATGACGCTCTCGCCAGAGACCAATGCCGAGCGCGACCTGCGCCGCATGCGCACGCTGTACCGCGCCCTGGGCGACGAGACGCGGCTCCGGGTGATCAGCCTGCTCGCCGAGCTCGGACCGATGCCGGTCAATGAGCTGTCCGCCCGCGTGGTTCTCTCGCAGCCGCTCATCAGCTGGCATCTGCGCATCCTGCGCCTGGCTGGCTTGGTCGAGACGCGACGCCAGGGCCGCGAGAGGATCTGCCGTCTGCAGGCCGCGACATTCGGGGAGTTGCACGAGATCGAGGCGCGCCTGATCGGCGGCACCTCCGGGATCGGCGTGGCACGCAGCCCGTCGACGGCCGAGGTGCGCGATGTCGGCTAGCCATCCCCAGACGCGGGACCTCCGCCGCGGCGACTCTCTCCTCTCCAGCCGCATCAAGGAGGCCGGGCGGGCGGCGCTGGCTCCCATTGTTCGCCTGGCTGTCCGGCTGGGAATCACGCCGAACAAGGTGACCGTTACCGGGTTCATCTTGGTCGTCGTGGCCGCGGGGCTGGTCGCGGCCGGACATCTGCTCGCAGGTGCCGCGATCCTGGTGGTCGGCTCGCTGCTCGATGCAGTCGATGGGGCCCTGGCCCGCGCGACCGGGGGCGCCAACGCCTTCGGCAACTTCCTCGACTCGACGCTCGATCGGGCCGCCGAGGCTACCCTTTACGGCGGGATCGTTGCGTACTACCTGGGCGCTGCGGCCGACCCGGTCGGCCCCGTCCTGTTGACGCTGGCGGCGCTCGCGGGATCCTTCATGGTCAGCTATACGCGGGCCAAGGCCGAAGGGATCGGGCTGACTGCATCGGTGGGACTCGCCCCACGAACGGAGCGGCTGGTCCTGATCGTGGCGGGGATCGCCCTCGCTGGCCTCGGCCTGGACATCGGGCTCATCGTGGCGATCGGCATCATCGCCGTCCTTTCGGCGGCGACGACGGTCCAACGCATCTGGCATGTCTGGCGACAGTTCGACGAGCAGGCGCTCGCAGCTGGCGCCGGCGACACGACAAGGGAGAACTAGACAGCGTGGCAACCAACGGCAAGGGATCGACCAACGGACACCGACCGGCGGACGGCAAGATCCGCGTCGCCATCGTCGGCGTCGGGAACTGCGCCTCGTCCCTCGTCCAGGGGCGGCAGTACTACGAGAATGCCAGTCCGGGCGATCTGATCCCCGGGCTGATGCACGTCGATCTGGGCGGGTATCACATCCGCGACATCGAGTTCGTGGCCGCCTTCGACATAGACAAGACCAAGGTCGGCAGGGCTCTGTCCGAGGCGATATTCGCCGGGCAGAACAACACCTTCAAGTTCTCCGACGTGCCGCACACCGGCGTGACCGTCGACCGCGGGATGACGCATGACGGCCTCGGCAAGTATCTGTCGCAGGTAATCGAGAAGGCGCCCGGCCCGACGGCCGATGTGGTCGGCATCCTGAAGGAGCGCAAGGTCGACGTAATGGTCTCCTACCTGCCGGTCGGCAGCGAAGAGGCGACCAAGTGGTACGTCGAGCAGGCCCTCCAGGCCGGCGTCGGCTTCATCAACGCGATCCCGGTCTTCATCGGTCGCGAGCCGTACTGGCAGCGGCGCTTCGCCGAGCGCGGCCTGCCGGTCATCGGTGACGACATCAAGAGCCAGGTCGGCGCCACGATCACTCACCGGGTCCTGACCCGCCTCTTCATGGACCGCGGCGTGCGCATCGATCGCACCTACCAGCTGAACTTCGGGGGCAACACCGACTTCCTGAACATGCTCGAGCGCGAACGGCTCGAGTCCAAGAAGATCAGCAAGACCAACGCGGTCACGTCGATGCTCGACTACGAGATCGGCGCTGACAATGTGCACGTCGGCCCATCGGACTACGTGCCCTGGCTCCAGGACCGCAAGTGGTGCCACATCCGAATGGAGGGGACCACCTACGGCGATGTTCCGCTCAACCTGGAGCTCAAGCTTGAGGTCTGGGACTCCCCGAACAGCGCGGGCGTGATCACCGATGCGATTCGCTGCCTGCGGCTCGGCCTCGATCGCGGGCTGGCCGGCACGCTGGTCGCGCCTTCGGCCTACTTCATGAAGAGCCCGCCGCGGCAGATCCATGACGATGTCGCCCGCGAGCGGGTGGAGGCGTTCATCCGCGGCGAGGACAACGAGACGCTGGTCGGGACCGAGACGCTCCCGAAGGCCACCCTGCGCAAGGCCCCGGTGAGCAGGTCGAAGGCCGCGGCCGGCGCCGGTTGAACACGGTTCCCGGCGAGACGGTGACAGCCTCGTCCCCCGCGGTCGACCAGCCGACAGGCTCTCCGCCGCAGACCGCCGCCCGCGGATCGTCCGCCTCCACGTCGGAGCGGCGGCGAGAGTTGCTGACCTACGCGGCATACCGGGTCGCCGAGCGCATCATCAACCTGCTGCCGAGGACAGTGGTGCTGCGCATCGCCGCGGCCGCCGGGAATGCCGCGTACGACATGTCCGCGGGGAAGCGTGCCGTGGTCGGCGAGAACCTCGCCCGCGCCGCCGGCCTGCCGCCTGATCATCGGCGCGTTCGCAGGGCCGCCCGGCGAGCGTTCCGCAACTACGCCAAGTACCTGGTGGACATGATGCGGCTGGCCGATCTGCAGGAGGAGGATGTCGAGCAGCTCGTGCAGATCGACAACCTCGAGCTGCTGCGCGAGGCGCGTGCGGATGACCGCGGCGTCCTGTTGTGCACCGTACACGTGGGCGGCATGGACCTCATCGCCCCGGCGCTTCATCGGCACGGCTACGGGCTCCACGTTGTCGCCGATGACACGACCTATGGCCGCCTCTACGACCACCTGGTCAAGATCCGAGCACGACACGGCCTGACGCTGATCGGCTGGCGCAAGCTGCGTGGCCTGATCCGTGCACTGCGGAACGGCGAGAATCTGGTCCTCTTCTGTGACGGCGGGTATCGGGCCGGCGACGTCCCGGTCGAGTTCCTCGGCGAGGCGACCACCTTCCCCTCCGGGCCGGCGGCGCTCTCCGCACGCTCCGGAGCACCGATGCTGCCGGTCGCCTGCAGCCGCCAGGCCGACGATTCATTCCGCACGCGCGGCCTGCCGCTGATCCGCGCGGCCAGTGATGAGCCGGCCGAGATCTATCGGGCTACCCAGGCCCTGGCCGATGCGCTGGGCGGGGTCATCGCGGCAGACCCCGGGCAGTGGTACATGTTCCGGCCGATCTGGCCAGGTACCGACGCTGACCGAGCCGCTGCTCGAGCCGCGCTCGAGATGGCGCGTCGCGGCGAGGACTGGACGAAGCGGCCGTCGTGATGCGCGGGGCCTTGCTTCGGCTCGCCCTGCGTGCCGCCGATCTCGTCGCCATCTCGCTGCCCCGCCCGGTGGCGTACGCACTGGCCGACCTCGTGGGACGAGCCTGGCATCGATTCGCTCATGAGCGCCGGGCGCTGGTCACCGCCCAACTGGCGCGTGTCTCCGCGGCGACAGGGCGGCCAACCGACGAGCGCGCCCTGCGGCGTCTGGCACGGGACGCATTCGTGGCGCACGCCCGCTACTACCTCGAAGTACTGCGCATCCCGCACTACTCCGTCGAACGGATCGGTCGCATGGTCATCGCCGACGACTGGGACCACTGGGGGCCGATCCTGCGCGAGGGAGCGGTGGTCGTGACCATCCACTTCGGCAACTTCGAGCCGTACGGCACCTTCCTGGCGGCGAACGGGATCCATGCGGTCGTGCCGATGGAGGTCCTGAAGCCTCGCGAGGTTTACGAATTCATGCTGGCCCGGCGCGCAACGGGACGCGGGGTCACGCTGGTCCCGGTCGAGAAGTCCCGCCGGCCGATGATCGCCGCACTGCGCGCTGGCACCATGGTGGCGCTCGCCGGCGACCGCGATCTCGGCGGGAACGGGCTGCCGGCCACGCTGTTCGGCCACTCGACCACGCTGCCAACCGGCCCTGCCGCACTCGCGCTGCTGACCGGTCGACCGCTCGTGGCGGCTGCCTGCTGGCGCGTCGGGCCGGAGCGGTTCCGAGGCCACGCCTGGCCGGTCGAGGCTCCGCTGACCGGAGACCGACAGCAGGACGTGGCCGCCCTCACTGATGCCATGGCGCGACGCTTCGAAGAGGCGATCGAGCCCATGCCCGAGCAGTGGTGGGCGACCTTCCAGCCGCTCTGGCCTGATCTTCCCGAAAGGGACGCGGCATGAGCGCCGGAAGGCAGCGCGCGCCGCGCGGCGGCGATGCACGCGGACGCGCGGACATGCATCTGCACACGCTCTACTCTGACGGCACGATGGGCGTCGGCGACCTCCTTGACCACGTGGAGCGGAACACGACCCTCGACCTGGTCGCGATCACCGATCACGAGCGCATCGACGGGGCGCTGCGGGCGCGAGAGATCGTCGAGGCCGGTGACTACCACTTCGACGTGGTCGTCGGGGAGGAGATCACCACGCGCCGCGGGCATCTCCTCGGGCTCTTCCTGACCACGCGCATCCCGGCACTCCGTCCGCTCGAGGAGACGATCGAGCGGATTCACGCTCAGGGCGGGATCGCCGTGGCCGCACACCCCATGGCGCCCCTCACTCCCAGTCTCGGGCACCGCAGCCTGGTACGGCTCCATCACGACGCTGATCCGGATCACCACCTCGACGCCATCGAGCTGATGAACCCGAGTGCAGCAGGACGCATTCGGCGCGGTCGGCGGCGAAGGGTCAACGAGGAGCTGCTCGAGCTGGCGCCGCTCGGGAACTCCGACGCACACGTTCTCGAGGGGGTCGGCAGCGGCTGGACCTGGTTCCGCGGCGTCAGCGCCGACGACTATCGGGCCGCCGTCGCCGACAAGACGACGGAGCCCGGCGGGGCCTACTGGACGCACTGGCACAACGTGACGGTCTATGGCCGGCAACTGATCGCGAAGGCGCGTCACGTGCGCCACGCACTCCGCCCGTCGGGGGAATGGCGATGACGCCCATGAAGATCGGGATCGTCAGTCCGTACGGATACCCCCATCCGGGTGGTGTCAACGAGCACGTTCGACACACGTACGACGCCATGCTGCGGATGGGCCATGACGTGTGGATCATCACCAGCAAGTACGGCAAAGAGCGGGCCGACGAAGGCCACGTCATCCGGCTCGGGACCGGCTACGCCTTCCCTGCCAACGGCAGCATGGGGCGCGTCACGCTCAGCTGGCGATTCAAGCAGAGGGCGCGGGACCTGCTCGCCGAGCATCGATTCGACGTGCTCCATTTCCACGAGCCGTTCGTTCCGTTCCTGTCGCCGACCGTTCTCGACCAGTCGAACACGGTCAACGTCGCGACCTTCCACGCGTTCGGCGGCTTCTCTCCGTCGTACTGGGTCGGGAAGCGCTTTGCCGGCCACCTGGCCGCCAAGCTCCACGGCCGCATCGCGGTGAGCGGCGCGGCGCGGCACTTCTCCAGCCGCTACTTCCCCGGTGACTACCAGATCATCCCCAACGGGGTCGACCTGGACCGATTCGCCCAGGCCGAACCATTCGAGGAGCTGCGCGATGGCACGGTCAACATCCTCTTCGTCGGGCGCTTCGAGGAGCGCAAGGGGCTCATCCATCTGCTCAAGGCGTATCACCGGCTGCGCAAGCGGCACGTCGACGCGCGACTGCTGATCATCGGCAGCGGCCCGAAGCAGCGTGAGTACCGCCGCTATGTCGGGCTGCGCCAGATCCGCGACGTCGAGTTCCTGGGACGCGTCCCCGACGACGCGAAGGCGCGCTACTTCGCCAGCGCGGACATCTTCTGCGCCCCGGCGACAGGACAGGAGAGCTTTGGCATCGTGCTGCTGGAAGCGATGGCTGCGGGCGTGCCGATCGTGGCATCGGACATCCACGGCTACAAGAACGTGGTCCAGCGAGGCGTCCAGGGCCTGCTGGTCGAGCCGCGCAACCACCGGGCCCTCGCGGCCGCGCTGTACGGACTTGCATCGGACGCGGATCTGCGCCATCGGATGGGCGAGGCCGGCCGGGAGCGGGCTCCGGAGTACTCGTGGGACCGGGTGACCGAGCAGATCGTCGAGTTCTATCGCACGTCGCGCGACCGGGCGCTCGCCGCGGGCCTGGTCGAGCCCCGCTAGCCCGGTTCCGACCACTCGAGCGGCTTGCGGTAGACCCGACCTCGGCGCGCGACCTTGAACCCGCACGACTCGTATACCCCGAGCGCACCGTGGGGATTCTCGGCATCCACCCCAAGGGCGGCGCTGGTCATCCCGGCGTCGCGCAGCACGCGCAGGCTCGCCGCCACGATCGCCCGCCCGAGCCCCCGCCTGCGCCATTCACGGTGCACGCCGACCGAGTTGACCCAGCCACGCCGCAGGCCGAGGTCGGTATTCGCGTCCGGATCGATCCGGTTCAGCGACTGCGCCACGATCTGGTCGCCGTGCCACGCCACCACCCACAGGGCTGGATTCCTGCGGGGATCGGTCCGCATCCGCTGGAAGGCCGCATCGCTGTCGTCGATCGCGCCCCAGTGGTCGCGAAATACCGCGACCTCGAGGTCGAAGTTGGCGCGGAGGTGCTCCTCGGTGGCCGGACGGAGCTCCACGTCATCGGGAAACGGAAAGTCCGGGATGTCGTCGAGGTGGTCGCGCTCCATCTCGAACTCGTAGCGGGCAACCGTGTAACCGTTCGATTCCAGGAGTGCCAGGCGGCCGATCTCCGCTTCGTGTGTCCAGCTCTCGAACCGCTTCTCCACCTCGGGCGGGTGGGATGCGGCGACCGTGCGCTGCCGCGCCTCGATCCAGTGCAGGAGCAGCGTGCCCAGGCCTCGGCGCCGCCAACTCGGGTCGACCTGACCCCAGACGCCGTAGTTCCGTCCGCCATCGTTGTCCTGCTCCCACCCTCCCTCGCAGTAGCCGATGAGCTTGCCGTCGGCCTCGGCCATGAGCCAGTCCTTGGCGGGGTCCATCCGCGATGGGTGGTCCAGCCACGACGCGATCTGAGCCGCGGAGATGCGGTGCGGCAGCTCGTCGGCGACCAGTGCGGCGTTCAGCAGGCCCGAGACGACGCCGTCATCTGTCGGGCGGTTCAGCCGCCGGAAGATGACTCCCGCCATGGTCGGGAACCCGGCCTCAACGGGATCGACGGTGGTCATCGGGTGACTTCCAGCGGCTTGCGATAGGCGGCCGAGCGCATGTCCACCTCGAAGCCGCACTCGGCGTAGAGGCGCAGGCGTCGTTGGCGT
>JAOUHE010000245.1 GCA_029865285.1 Chloroflexota bacterium | reverse complement strand
CGGGTGTCGACAGTCCGCGCAGTGGTAGATCGCGCGGCATAGGGTCGGCCCGAACGGGTTCTCGAGCGTCGTATTGCGCGAGTCACAGTACGGGCAGGTCGTCACCGGCAGCACGGTCAACAGGTTGTCACCGGAGAAGGTGGAGCCGATCGGCGGGGGCGGCGCAAAGCCACCCTGACGAAGCGCCTCGCGGCCGGCAGGCGTGATCCGGTCCGAAGTCCAGGGTTCAGCAAAACTGATCTCCACGACCACCTCGTCGGCGACGCCCAGTTCGCGAAGCCGATCCCCCACCTGCGCACGCATCACCTCGATCGCCGGGCAGCCGACGAAGGTCGGCAGCAGCTCCACCGTCAGGCGCTCCTCTCCGCCGACACCAGCGGCAAAGACGAACCCACGGATCACCCCAAGGTCGACCAGGCTGATCATCGGAATCTCCGGGTCGGGCACCTCGGCGATCGCCGCCCATACGGCGGCGTCGCGGTCGGCGGCGGCAGAGGTCCCGCGGACTACCAAGCGGCACCGGCTTCCGAAGCGGCGACCATCGTGAACTCGCCGTGCAGCCACTCGAAATCGGGTCCATGCATACGACGGCCGTCCGGCGCTGGGGCAGGGGCCGCGGGCATTGGCGGCAGACCGACCTCCGCCAGGCGCGGAATGATCCGATCCAGCCAGCGTGCGCGCAGTGCTTCCAGACGGTCCGGCATGATCCCGGCCGCCACCAGGATCTCCTCGCCTGCGAGCGGGGCGAAGATGGTCTGGGCGTCGGCCCACAGGTCGTGAAGGGCCGCGATCAGCCGATCCCGCGACTCAGGGCCACCCTCGGTGAGGCGGCGCAGCCAGAGGTCGAAGTGCAGCAGGTGGTACGTCTCTTCGCGCCGCATCTTTGTGACCAGGTTCGCAAGCGGCTCGTAGGACGACCCCGCGAGCGACTCGAGTCGCACCGCGTCGGCCGTCTCGTACAGGTAGCGGCGGGCGATGCTGAAGGCCCAGTCAGTGCGCGGATGGTTCATCAACGCGGCATGCCGATACGCCCCCGGAGCCCGGCCGAAGGCGATCTGGTCGGCATCCTCACCGCTCAGCGAGGCGAGGAGCTCGTAGAACGCCTTGGCGTGGCCGATCTCATCCTGGCTGACCGAGCTCATCGCCACGTCCTCCTCGAGGATCGGTGCGATGCCGGTCCACTCGGAGTCCCAGAAACCGAGCACGAACTCGTCGTCGGCCATGGCGAGCAGCAGCTCAGCGAGCCCGGCCGTAGCCGCGGCATCCAGGGAGGTCACTCTCCCAGCTCTTCGATCGGCTCGCCGCCACTCGCTCCGGCGCGACTCCGCGCTGCCTCCAGCTTGTGCTTGATGAGGAACCCGCCAGGACGCTTGAAGGACCGATCGAAGGGCGGTTTCATGAGATCCGGGTCATCCAGTTCGACGATCTCGTCGCGCGGCACGATCCACAGCCGCTCGCTCTCCTGGCGGCGACCGTAGAACTCACGCGCGTAATGCGTGGCCAGCTCCTCGTCGGGGGCGAGCACGCTGCCGCCGTGGATCATGGGGTCACCCTCCGCCTCCTGGCGAAAGACCTCCCAGACCCTGTCCTTGTCGCCCATGCCGCCGGCGATGGCCTAGGCCGCCGCGCCGACCGGCCCGATGATCGCGTCGCGGACCCATTGGGTCTGCGCACGATGGGTTCGCCGAAATTCGAGACGCTCCTGTGACATCGGTCCATGGCCGGTGACGACCGATCGCAGCTCGTCCCAATCGGGCTCGGTGTAGTTCCATCGACCCGCCGCCTCGTCGTACTCCAGGGCCGCGTCCGGGATCACCAGTCCGAGCTCGCGAATCCGGGGCACGTAGATCGTGAGGAACTCCTGGCGGAGCTGCTCGTTGCCCTTCGCCTTGATCTTCCAGATCAGGTCGCGATCGGTCGCAGGATTGGTCGGCGGACCGTGCATCTGCATGAGCGGTCCCCACCATCGGTCAAGGGCATCCTGTACCAGGGCGCGCTGCGTATCGGTCCCGTTCATCATCGTCAGCACGACATCGCGCCCGTGCATGATATGGACCGATTCCTCCCAGCAGATCTTCTTCATGGTGCGAGCGTACGGGGCATACGACGAGTCCCGGAGCGCTTGCTGGCTGACGATCGCCGCTGCATCCACCAGCCAGGCAATGATCCCCACGTCGGCCCAGCTGCGCGTCGGGTAGTGGAAGACGTTGTGGAACTTTGTCTTGCCGGCGAGCAGGTCGGTCAGCATCTGCTCGCGGCTCTTGCCGAGGTCCTCCGCCACGCGATAGAGAAGCTGGGCGTGACCCACCTCGTC
>JAOUHE010000083.1 GCA_029865285.1 Chloroflexota bacterium | reverse complement strand
CGAACCCGTAGTCGCGACGCGCGGTGCAGAGACCTCAGTGCCGGCCCTCGACGAGCAGATGCGCATCGGCGTGATGACCGGTCCCGGTCAGATCGAGATCCGCGAGGTGGCGACGCCGCGTCCGGCGGTGAACCAGGTCCTGGTCCGCATCCGGGCAACCGCGATCTGCACCTGGGAGCAGCGCAGCTACTCCGGGCAGCAGTCGAACAAGTTCCCGTTCCTGGGCGGCCACGAGATGGCCGGCGAGATCGTCGAGATCGGCCACGGGGTGAGTGACCAGTTCGCCATCGGCGACCACGTGATCATCGGATCGTCGGCCTGCGGACAGTGCCACTGGTGCCGAACCGGACGTGACCGTGTATGCAAGCAGCACTACGGCGGCGCTCAGACCTATGGCGACGTCTGGGGACCCGGCGGCTTTGCCGAGTACAAGATTCATCCTGCATCAGGCATCTACAAGTTCGACTCATCGGTCTCCTTCGACGAGGCCTGCCTGGCCGAGCCGCTCTCCTGTGCGCTGCACGCGGTGCGGCTGCTGGGAGTCGGTGTCGCCGACGACGCCGTCGTGATCGGCGCCGGCGTGATGGGGCTCATGAACGTGATCGCCCTGAAGAAGCACGGGGCGCGCGTGATCGTCAGCGAGATCGATGCGGGCCGCCTGGCAAAGGCCAGGGAGCTGGGCGCCGATGTGCTGATCGACGCGTCGACCGAAGATCCGGTAGCCCGTGTCAAGGAGCTGACCGAAGGGCGCGGCGCCGACCATGTCATCACCGCCTTCGGCTCGGGAAAGGCCAACGAGCAGGCGATGGCCATGATCGCGGACCGCGGTCGCCTGATGCTGTTCGCGTCGGCCCATCCGATGACACCAATCGATATCGACCCGAACTTGATGCACAACCGGGAGACCGGTGTGATCGGCTCGCTCTCCAGCGAGCAGGTCGATTTCGAGGTCGCCAGCCGCCTGATCGGGCTGCGTGGCGTCGACCTGCGGCCACTCATCCAGCGCAGCTTCCCGTTGGGCGAGCTGGGCGCCGCGCTCGACGCATCGATCGAGCCGGGCACCTATCGAATGATCGTCAATCCCTGACGCCCCCGCCAAAGAGGAGATCACCCGACATGAAGCGACGGATGCGCCGGCTGATGCCGGCCGACGGACACCTGTTCATCGTGGCCATGGACCACACCAGTTTCCTGGACGCCCCCGTCCCGGCACTGGCCAAGTACGGCGAGACGTGCGCGACGGCAGTCGCAAACGGCGCCGACGCGTTCCTGGTGCCCCTCGGCTCGGCGACGCTCTACGCCGAGCAGATCGGCCCGGCCGCGCTGATCGCCAGCGTTCCGACCTCGCCGCCGCTGCTCGAGCATGTGGTCGAGCGGGCCCTGGCGGTCGGTGCTGACGCGCTCAAGGTGATGGTCTATCCGTTCGGCGAGGACAACTCGGTCAACGAGGCCGGCGCGCTCGGCGCCATGTGCGCGCGCTACGGCCTGCCATACATCGCCGAGACCGTGCCCGGCGGGTTCGGACGGCGCGACCTGCACACGCCGGAGAAGATCGCGGCCGGAGCGCGAATCGGGGTCGAGATGGGCGCTGACATGATCAAGACCTTCTACACCGGCGACCCGGACACGATGCGCCTCGTGATCGAGAACGCCGGCGTGCCGGTGGTCGTCCTGGGCGGACCGAAGATGAACTCGGCGCGCGAGGTGCTGCAGGTCGTCTATGACGCGGTCATCGTGGCCGGCGCATCCGGCGTGGCCTTTGGCACCAACATCTGGACCCACCCGGCCCCCGGCAAGATGACTGCGGCGATCGCCGCGGTGCTCCACGACGGTGCGAGCGTCGACGAGGCGCTGGCCCGCGTCGAGCTGCCGGCGGCGGTCTAGCGATGGCGACTGCGGCCCCGGTCCGCACCGACCGTTACGCGGACGATCCGCGCTGGGCGTTGATCAGCCCCGACCCGTACCCGCTCCTGATCGGTGGCAGCCTGCGCCAGGCTGCCGACGGGGCGACCTTCAATGCCGTCTCGCCGCGGGACGATCGGGCGATCGCTCGCATTGCCCTGGCGGGACCGACCGACGTGGCGGCGGCGGTGCGCGGTGCACGGGACGCTGCGGATGGCGACTGGGGCCGCACCACCGGACGTCAGCGCGCGAAGCTGCTGGAGCAGATCGCGACGGTCATCGAGACCCATGCCGACGAGCTCGCCTTCCTGGAGGCGGTCGACGCGGGCAAGCCGATCGCCAGCGTCCACTACAGCGACATCAGCATCTCGCTCGATGCGCTTCGCTTCTTTGCGGGCCGTGCCCAGGCGATCGCCGGCAGAGCGGCGACCATGCCCGACAGCTCGGTGATCCACCACGAATACCTCGAGCCCCTCGGGGTGGTGGCCGAGATCCTGCCGTGGAACGGTCCGCTGTGGACCGGTGTGCAGCGCATGGCCGCCATCCTCGCCGCCGGCAACGCGGCGATCATGAAGCCGGCGCAGATGGCGTCGCTCAGCTTCATGCGCCTGGCGCAGCTGTTGGCCGAGCTCGACATGCCGCCAGGCACGATCAGCGTGGTGGCGGGCCCCGGTCCGGTCGTCGGCGAGGCGCTGGTCGGAGACCCGGGCGTCGACATGATCTCCTTCACCGGTGGCGTCGAGGCGGGGACCCGCATCCTCGAGCTCGCCGCCTCGCAGGTGAAGCGCGTCAGCCTGGAGCTCGGCGGGAAGAACCCGAACATCGTGTGCGACGATGCCAACCTGGATGGAGCGGTCTTCTGGAGCAAGCTCGGCGCGTTCGGCAACACCGGGCAGATCTGCGTCTGTGGCTCGCGGATCCTCGTCCAGCGCGGCGTGTACGACGAGTTCGTCGAGCGACTGTCCGCCGAGGGAGCCGCGATGCGCGTCGGCGATCCGCTCGACGACGACACCGAGCTCGGTCCGGTGATCAGCAGCGGGCACGCCAGCAAGGTCTGGGAGTACATCGGCGTCGGGAAGGGCGAAGGGCGCCTGGTTACCGGCGGCGAACGGTATGCCGACGCGGAGCGCTCGATCAGCACCTTCATCCCGCCGACCGTCTTCGCGGACGTCTCGCCGGAGTGCCGGATCATGCGCGAGGAGATCTTCGGCCCCGTCGTGGCCCTCCAGCCGTTCGACACCCTGCCGGAGGCGCTCCAGATCGCCAACGACACCTCGTACGGTCTGGCGAGCGGACTCTTCACCTCCAACCTTGACCGTGCCGCGTACCTGTCACGTGGCCTGAAGGCGGGCCAGGTGTACGTCAACCAGTGGTTCAGCCCCGGCGTCCTCGAGGCGCCGTCGCATGGGTACAAGCAGTCCGGTTTCGGCGGGGTCGGCATGGAGAAGTACATGCAGGCCAAGAACGTCTTCACCCGGATCGGCGAGCCGTCGTAGGACCGATGGACGACGGCGCGCGGCCGGCCCTGCTGACGCGCGCAGAGTTCTTCGTCAGCGACCTCGATCGGACGATCGAGTTCTACGGGCGGCTGGGTTTCACCCGGGTGCGCCGATGGGAAGGGTGGGCCCTGATCGACCGGTCGGGGTCTCGCCTCGCCCTGCAGGATGATGCCTATCCGCGCAGCCACCCGCACTACTTCACGCCGTACCTCGACCGCTTCCCGCGGGGAGTGGGCGTGGAAGTGTCCATTGACGTGGCCGATGAGGACGACCTGCGGCGGCTCTACGCCACCGCCCAGGCGATGGGTTGCGTCGTGCGCGAGGTGGTGAAGCGCGGCTGGGGAGCGACCGACTTTCGGATCGCCGACCCGGATGGCTACTTCGTGCGGTTCACGACGCCACTGGGCCCGCTGGGGGAGTAACCGCCGGGTCGGGCACGGCCGGGACCGGCCGACGGCCCAGCTGGCTGATCACGATTCCGACCGCCACGGTGACCACCCCGGCCACCATCAGGGGCACCCTGCTCTCGGCGAACAGGATGACCGCCGCGACGTACGAGAAGACGACGGTGGAGCTCTGGATGCTGCTGGCGATGGCGACCGTGGTGGAGCGCATCGACTGCACGATCCCGAGGAGCGCCACCGCGTTGAAGCAGCCGGCGGCCAGCACGATCAGCACCTGTGCGGCATCGGCGCCGTCGATCGGGTTGCCGCCACCACGGATGACCTGGATGAGGAGGAGTGGCACGAGTCCGCCGAGGCTTGTCCCGGCCAGCGCCACGAAGGTGGTTGGCCGCGTGCGCTGCACGAGTCGGGTGAGCACATTCGAGATGGCGTAGCTGGCGCCGGCTCCCAGGGCGAACGCGAGGCCGGTGAGCCATCCGTCGACCGATGCACCGCGCGCCAGGCCGATGAGCGCCAGCCCGCCGACCAGCACAGCGGCCCCGGCGATCATCTGTCGCGACGGCCGCTCACCGAGCGCCACCAGCCCCGCGACCAGCGCGGTCAGGATGATGCCGGCCTGGGCTCCCGAAGCGGTGACGCCCAGCCCGCCGGTGGCCAGTGCGTTGAAGTAGAAGAGGTTGCCGATCACGAAGCTGATGGTGCCGCCGACGATCAGCGCGATGGCGAACTGCCAGCCAAGGAAGCGCGACGACCAGGGCCACACCTCGGCCCGCCGTCCAATGACGACGGCTCCCCAGGCAAACGCGAAAACCGGCACCTGACGCAGCATCGACCCTAGCCACGGATCGATGTGCACCGCGGCGGCCCGCAGCAGCAGGTTGGTTGCGGTGTACGCCAGCGCGGTGATGAGCGCCCAGGTCTCTCCGCGTCCCAGGATCCCCATCACGCGGGTGTTCGCTCGATCGGTCACGGAACCTCCGTATCAGTCCGATGGCCCGGGCGATGCGCCCGGGCCATCGGTGGGTTGGTGCCAGACAACCGACTCAGGCGGCCGGCGGTGCGGGCACGCAGTAGTCGGGCTGGAAGAACGGGTTGAGGATCGACGGGCAGGCCTGGTCGCCCCAGAAGGGGAAGGCCCCGACCATCGCCACCACCACGTAGATGACCAGCAGCCAGATCGGTGAGACCCGCTTGCGCGCGAGCAGCCACCACGTCATCAAGGTGAAGAGCAGTGGGAGCAGTCCGGGCAGGATGCTGCCGAGCAGCTTGTAGAGCTCGAACTGGGATTCGTCGATGGTGAGCTGCAGGGTCACGTAGAGGTGGACGAACTGGGCGGTCAGTGCGCCCAGCACCACGTTGCCGAGGACCCCTGCGCCGAGCACCACTCGATCGAGCAGCCCGGAGCGGAGCAGGCCGGTCACGCCCTCGCGGCCGCGATCGTAGCCCTGCATCCAGAAGAAGTAGGCCAGCGACAACATGATCCCCACTTCGAGGACGAAGTAGAGCGGCGCCCCGATCCAGTTTCCCGCCGCGGCGAGGCTGATGCCCACCGACAGCAGGATCGGGGTGATCGTTCCCTGGCTGATCGTGTCGCCGACGCCCGCGAGCGGACCCATCAGGCCGGTCTTTACACCGTTGATGGCGTCATCGTCGATATCGGCGCCGTTCGCCCGCTGCTCCTCCATGGCGATCACGGCACCATGGATGACGCCGCCGACGTTCGGCTCGGTATTGAAGAAGACCAGGTGCCGCTTGAGCGCCGCCTTGATCTCTTCCGGTGTGTGGTAGAGCTTCCGGATGATCGGCGTCATCGACTGCGCAAAGGCCGTCCCCTGGAGCCGCTCATAGTTGTAGTTGGCGTGGCTGAAGAAGGTCCACAGCCAGAACGCACGCTGGACGTCAGACCGGTCCAGCTTGATCTCGGGCTTGCCCATCGTTTCGAAGCCCATCTCAGGCCTCCTTCTTCAACATCGACGGCCCCACGAACGAGACGTGGAGGAACGCCAGTGCGGCGCCGATGATGCCGACGGCCACGATGTTCAGGCCTCCGGCAGCGGCCACCGACAGGATGTAGCCGATGAAGAAGTAGGGGACCACCGGACCGCGGAAGATGAAGCGCATGTTCATCGCGAGGCCGATGGCCGGCAGCGTGCCGCCGGCGATCTGCAGTCCCTTGAGGAACCACGGCAGGTTGGCCTGCAGCCAGGTGATCGCGTCACCAACCACCGGTGCGCCCGCGTAGACCGCGATCGTTGCCGGGAAGAAGCTGATGACGAAGAGGAAGATCTGGGGTGGTAGCCAGTTCATCCTGGCCACGCCGGAGATATCACCCGCCTCCGCACGAGCATCGGCCCAGTGCGCGAAGACCGCGTCCACGCTCATTCGAGTGAAGAAGATGAATGTGCCCAGCAGGCCAACCGCCACACCCAGCGTGATCGCCGAGTTGGCATCCAGCCCACCGCCCATCGCCAGAGCGGTGCCGACCCAGCCGGCGACCGATGGATCGGCCGGAATCGAGCCGCCGGCCGAGATGAAGCCCAGGTACAGGATGTTGATGGCGGCACCGATCTTGGCGCCCTCGACGGGGTCACCCATGATCACGCCGACCAGGAATCCGGCGACGAGTGGCCGGTACAGGCCGAAGAACCCGCCGTTGCCGGCGAGCCACGGGCTGTTGGACAGGTAGTAGCCGAGACCGATCAGGATCGCCTGGACCAGGCTGACCCCGGTGTCATCGCCGTTGGCGCCAAAGACCGGGCTGGCGAGCACCAGCGCGCCGAAGACGGCAACGCTGATGGCCGCCGCAATCCCGGTTGGGCGCCGCGAGCCGTTCACGCGTTCCATGACGCGCACCTCGCATTCGCTTCCACTGAACCCTCCGGTTACTTGTCGACCGATGCGAACATGGTGGGGCGGTCGTTCTCCACGATGCGGAGCTCGACCGTGGTCCCCATCCTCTCGAGTTGGCGCATCGCCTCCAACTCTTCGGGCGAGGCCGAGATGTTCCGGTAGAGGGGCTTGCGGCCCGGGCCTGCCCCGAGTCCGCCGACGTTCAGCAGTGGGAACTCGATGCCCGCCTCGCGCAGGCGCAGTGCGGTGACTGGTGTCCTGAGGAGCACGAAGGCCGGATCCGGGTGTGCAGAGACCTGCCGCACTCGCTCCGTTCCGCCCGCCAGGTCGTAGATCTCGACCGGGACCCCGCTCGGGGCCGTCAGCTCGATCACCTCGCGCAGGAAGTCGTCCTTGGCGGTGACGTCGTCGACGATGACGATCCGCCTGGCTCCCAGCGCCTTCAGCCAGATGGCGACGACCTGCCCGTGAATGAGCCGATCATCGACGCGCACGAGTCGAAGTCCCAAACCAACCTCCCTCTCCGTGTTGCCGGCCGGCCGGGTGCGCCTCCTTTCAGTGCCCGGCGTTCTGTGCGTGTCCTGGGATCGATGTAGGGGTCATCTGTTCAATCTGAGGATCGTCACGCCGGGTCGTCATGCCCGCGCCGCCATCCGGGCGGCGATGTCGACGATCGACTCGCGTGCCGCTTCCACCAGCCGCTCGACCAGGGCGTCGTCGAGCGGATCCCCCGCGGTGAGCGCCTCGATCACGAGGCCAAGATTCGCCCCGGAGATGCAGCGCACCTTGTGGGCGCGGGTCGCAGCGATCGCCACGTTCTGCGGCGTGCCGCCGAACAGGTCGGTCA
>JAOUHE010000081.1 GCA_029865285.1 Chloroflexota bacterium | reverse complement strand
GCTGCGACGCAACACGCCCGACGAGCTCGACGCCGTGGTGATCAGCCACATGCACACCGACCACTGCCTCGACCTCATCACGCTGCGCTACAGCTACCCGTGGATCGACGTGGCCAAGCACCGCCTGACCGTGATCGTGCCGCCGGGGAGCATGGGTCAGCTCTCCGAGCTCGCGCTCGGGGCGGGCTACGCCAACTTCTTCGACAAGAGCTTCGTCTTCGTGGAGCACGACGGCAAGCGCCCGATCGAGATCGGCAACCTCCGCCTGGAGCCGGAGGAGACGCAGCACTACGTGCGCACCTGGGGCTTCCGGATCACCGCCAACGGGACCGATGAGGACCCGAACAGGGTCCTCGCCTATTCAGCCGACACCGGCCCGTGCGACGCCCTGCCGCGGATTGCCGACCGGGCCGATCTGTTTCTCTGCGAAGCGGGCCTGCGCTCGCTGAAGGAGGATGACCCCGAGCCGCAGGGCCGCGGCCACCTGCTCCCCTCGGAGGCGGGCCAGACGGCGCGGGCCGCCGACGCCAAGCGGCTGCTGATGACCCACATCCCCGTCACGGACGGCACCGACTGGGCGCTCTCCGAGGCACGGGCCGCCTATGACGGCGACGTGGCGGTCGCCGAGCAGCTCCGCACCTACGAGGTCTGATCGCCTTCCACCCGAGCGCGGGCGATGTATCGGTCGGCGGCCCAGGTTGCCAGCCCCCACAGGACCGATGCGACGAGCGTGACACCCACCAGGGCGACGGCCACCACCGCGAAGCCGGCCTCCGGCTTGGATGCCATCACGGCGACAACCAGCACGGCTCCCCCGACCAGGATGGCGGACATCACCAGCCCGATCTTGACCGCGGTCCACACGAACCAGCCGAGCCCATGCCCCTGCGCCCGCCCTGCCAACCACAGGACGGTGGGTCCGGTGGAGCCGTAGAGGGCCGCGTACAGTCCGGGTGCCCCGAACAGATGCTCGCCGGTGAGGCGCACATCGAGGACGAGCGCCGCCAGCAGCCACGCGCCGAGGAGGGCTGTCCCCGCGCCGACACCGATCAGCCAGACCAGCAGCAGGGTCGCCGTGCCGCCGGAGAGGCGTTCGACCAACTCGCCGTCGCGCCCCTCGACAAGCTCGGTCGGGCCGTCCTCGGGAAGCTGCGAAGGAGGGGTGCCGGTCATGCGCGGAATGCGTGCTCCAGGTCGGCGACCAGGTCCTCGACCGCCTCGATCCCCACCGACAGGCGCACCAGCCCGGCGGGGACCTCGAGCGGAGACCCGGCGACCGATGCGTGGGTCATCGCCGCGGGCAGCTCGATCAACGACTCGACCGCTCCGAGCGACTCGGCCAGCGTGAAGAGACGGGTCGCCTCGGCGACCTTGCGTGCCTTCGCCTCACCGCCCGCGAGCTCAAAGCTGACCATGGCGCCGGGCAGCCGCATCTGGAGCTCCACGAGCTCGTGCTGCGGGTTGTCGGCCAGACCCGGGTAGTAGACGCGGGTGACGTCGGGCCGGCCGGTCAGCCACTCGGCGATGTGCGCCGCATTCTGCGAGGCACGCTCCATGCGGATCGCCAGCGTGCGCATGCCGCGCATCACCAGCCAGCAATCGAATGGCGAGGGGACGGCACCGGCCGCGTTCTGGTGGAACCGCAGCCGCTCGGCGACATCGGGGTGCCGGGTCGCCAGCAGGCCGCTGATCACGTCGGAATGCCCGGCGAGGTACTTGGTGGCCGAGTGCATCACCACGTCCGCGCCCAGGCCGAGCGGGCGCTGCAGGTACGGCGTGGCGAACGTGTTGTCGACGACGGTCAGCGCACCGGCATTCGCCGCGAGCCGAACGACCGCGCTGATGTCAACGAGTTTGAGAAGCGGGTTTGTGGGTGTCTCGATCCAGATCATGCGCGCGGGCGGCCCGGATGCGAGCGCTGCGGCCAGCGCGTCGAGGTCTCGCAGGTCCACCGCATCGGTCTGGACGCCGTAGCGTGCCCACACCTTGTCGGCCAGCCGCCAGGTGCCGCCGTAGGCGTCGTCGCTCATCAACAGCCGGTCGCCCGGGTCGAGCAGGTAGAGCAGGTTCTGGGTCGCGGCCAGCCCCGATGCATACGCAAAGCCATGCGTCCCGCCCTCGAGCGCGGCGATCGCCGCTTCCAGGCGCCGCCGGGTCGGGTTGTCGCTGCGGCCGTACTCGTACCCGTCGCGCGGCTTGCCCACGCCGTCCTGTTTGAACGTCGAGCTCATCTGGATCGCCGGCGAGACACCGCCGCTCAGCTCATCGGGCTCCGCGCCGGCGTGGACGGCCAGCGTCTCGATGCGATCAGTCATGAGGCGTGAGGTGCAACGTCAGCGGGTGCGCGGGAAGCCGAGGTCGACCTTGCTGGTCGATGGATCGGGCCAGCGCGAGGTGACCACCTTGGCACGGGTGTAGAACTGCACGCCTTCGGGGCCGTACATGTGCAGGTCGCCGAAGAGCGAGGCCTTCCAGCCGCCGAAGCTGTAGTAGGCGACCGGCACCGGGATCGGCACGTTGATGCCGACCATGCCCACGTTCACGTCGAACTGGAACTGGCGTGCCGCGCCGCCGTCGCGGGTGAAGATCGCCGTCCCGTTGGCGTACGGGTTCTCGTCGATGACCCGCATGGCGTCGGCGTAGGTCGGGACGCGCATCACCTCGAGCACGGGGCCGAAGATCTCGTTGCGATAGCAGTCCATCTCCGGAGTCACGCGGTCGAGCAGCGAGACGCCCAGGAAGAAGCCCTTCCCGTCGGCGAAGAGCGGGTGCTGCCGCCCGTCCACCACCAGATCGGCGCCCTGCGCCGGGCCGCTCTCGAGGTAGGTGGCCACCTTGTCGCGGTGCTCGCGCGTGATGAGCGGACCCATCTCGGCCGTCGTGTCGCTGCCGGGACCGACCTTGATCCTGGGCAGGCGCTCCTTGATGGCCGCCACCAGCGGGTCAGCCACGTCGCCGACCGCGACCACGACCGAGATCGCCATGCAGCGCTCGCCGGCGGAGCCGTACGCGGCCGAGACCGCGGCATCGGCCGCCATGCCGATGTCGGCATCGGGCAGGACGACCATGTGGTTCTTGGCGCCGCCCAGCGCCTGCACCCGCTTGCCGGCCTTCGTGCCGGCCTCGTAGATGTAGCGTGCGATGGGGGTCGAGCCGACGAAGCTGACCGCCGCGATGTCGGGGTGCTCGAGGATCCGGTCGACAGCCACCTTGTCGCCGTGGACCACGTTGAAGACGCCATCGGGCAGGCCGGCCTCCTTGAGGAGCTCGGCCATGTAGACCGATGCCGACGGGTCCTTCTCGGACGGCTTGAGGATGAAGGTGTTGCCGCAGGCGATGGCGTTGCCGAACATCCACATCGGCACCATGGCCGGGAAGTTGAACGGCGTGATGCCCGCCACCACGCCGAGCGGCTGGCGAATCTGGTAGACGTCGATGCCGGTTGAGACCTGCTCGGAGAACCCGCCCTTGAGCAGGTGCGGGATGCCGGTCGCGAACTCCAGGTTCTCAAGGCCGCGGGCGACCTCCCCCTGCGCGTCCGAAGGTACCTTGCCGTGCTCGGCGGTCAGGTGCGCCGCGATCTCCTTGCGGTGGACCTCAACCAGGTTGCGAATGCGGAACAGGATCTCGGTCCGCTTGCTGATGCTCGTCGCGCGCCAGGCCGGGAAGGCAGCCTTCGCGGCGGCGACCGCCGCATTGACCTCTTCGACCGATGCGAAGTCAACCTCGCGGGCGATCTCGCCCGTGGCGGGGTTGTAGACCGGGCCGCTGCGCCCCGACGTCCCGGGCACGCGCTGTCCGTTAATCCAGTGGTTGACGCGCTCGCCCGTGCGAGCCTCGGCTGCGGCAGGTGGCTCGGCGACGTGGGTCATGCTCTCCTCGGTTCACCCCGCTGTGGGGCGTATCGGTGTGCGGCAATCGGTGAGCCCCTAGGGTACCGCGAGCGTGCACTGATTGCCTGTCGGACGCCCCGACGACGGTTCATCGAGCCTTTCTGGAGCTCTGAGGAGCACCAGCCACGCGGCTGAACGGTCCCGTGCCAGGCCCGGTCAACTTCTCGGCGGCACGACCTCACCGCGGCGAACCGTCATCGCGGGACCCGTCTTGCGCCAGTCATAGTCGGCGATCGCCTCGTCGGCACTGAGCAGGCCAACCTCGCGAAGCCAGGCGTCGTTGTAGAGCTTGCCGATGTAGTTGCGCCCGGAGTCCGGCAGCAACACGACGAAGAGCGCCTCGCCGTCGTCGGTCTCCCGCGCAACCTGCAGCGCGGCCCACAGCGCGGTGCCGCACGACTCGCCCATCAGGATCCCCTCGGCGGCCGTCGCCTGCCGCGCGGTGAGCATCGAGTCACGGTCCGAGACCCGCACGACCAGGTCGCAGACATCGGTGTCATACGTTCCCGGCCAGAAATCCTCGCCGACCCCCTCGGTCAGGTAGGCACGCGGCGTGTCGCCGGAGAAGACGCTCCCCTCGGTATCGGCGCCGACCACGACGACGTCCGGCTTCTGCTCCCGCAGGTAGCGGCCGATGCCGCTGATGGTGCCGCCGGTACCGATCCCGGCCACGAAATGCGTGATCTTCCCCGCGGTCGCCTCCCAGATCTCCGGACCCGTGCTCAGATAGTGGGCCTCCGGGTTGGCGAGGTTGGCGTACTGGTCCGGCTTCCAGGCGCCGGGTGTCTCGCGCGCCAGGCGATCAGAGACCCGGTAGTAGGACCGCTCGTCGTCCGGATCGACATCGGTGGGGCAGACCACCACCTCGGCGCCGTAGGCCCGCAGCAGCGCGCGCTTCTCCTCGGATTGCTTGTCGGCCATCACGAAGATGCACCGATACCCCTTCACCGCGGCCGCCATGGCCAGCCCCACGCCGGTGTTCCCGCTGGTCGGCTCCACGATCACGCCGCCGGGCTTGAGCAGGCCCGCGCGTTCGGCGGCCTCGATCATCGGCATGGCGATCCGGTCCTTGACCGATCCGCCCGGATTCATGTGCTCCAGCTTGGCCACCACTCGCGGCGTCAGCCCCGCGGCCAGGCGGTCGAGTGCCACCAGCGGCGTGCCGCCGATGGCCGCGGTCACATCGGGCGCGATGCCCTGCCTGTCAGCCAGCCCCGGCCCCGGCGGAATCCGCCGCTGGCTCATCCGCGGTGGCAGCGGCGGCATCGGTCTTTGCCCGGAGGCGCTCCATCCATGCGCCCGGGGTCCCCCAGCCGCGCATGTGCCGAAGGATGAGGAAGCCGCCAGCCAGCACCACCGCGGCAAGGCCCAGCCAGATGGCGGTCGGCAGGCCGCCGATCGTCCAGTTCTCGACGCGGAATGTCTCCAGGTACGCCCGCGACGCGCCGTAGCCCATCAGGTAGATGAGCAGCAGGTCACCGTCGTACAGCCACGCCGCGAAACGACGACTCGCCCAGAACAGGATCCCGAGCGTGAGCAGTGAGAGCAGGGCCTCGTAGGCGAAGAGCGGATGGAACCGGGTCGTGTCGACCGGGAACGTGGACAGGTTCGTCCAGTCGCCAATGCGGTGAGCAGCATCGATCGGGATCCCCCATGGCAGGTCGGTGGGCGGGCCGTACAGCTCCTGGTTCACGAAGTTGCCGAGGCGACCGATCGCCTGGCCGAGCGGGATCGCCATGGCGAAGATGTCGAGCCAGCCGCCGCTGGGCATGCCCATGCGACGCGTGTAGACCCACAGCGCCGCGGCGCCGGCCGCGATCGCGCCGGGGATCCCCAGGCCACCCTTCCAGACCTGCAGGATCAGCTCGGGGTGTGCCGAGTAGATGGTCCCCCACTCGTGGATGACGTGGTAGATCCGCGCGCCGAGCACCCCGAAGAGGATGATCCACAGGAGCATCGACCACCCGGCATCCACGTCCTCGCCCCGGCGACGTACCTCGCGAGTCCCGAACATGGCGGCGCCCAGGATGGCGCTGGCGATGATGATTCCGTACCAGTGGATCTCAAGGGGCCCCAGCCGAAGGGCGATCGGGTCAATCACCGGCGGATGATACCCCGCTACCGCAGTCTTGCCGCAGTACTCGTACGGCATGGTGCTATCGCACGGAGAGCGGGCCGAGTATCGTCCGCGCCGTGGAGGCATGGAGGCGGACCCGATGACCCACGCCACACCGACCGGCGAGCCGGCTCGCCGCGACCTGCCGCTGGCACAGCTGCTCTCGCTGTCGGTCTACTGGTTCGGGATCCAGACGATCTGGGGCGGCCTCGGCGTGGTCGTACTGCCGGGCCGCTTCGACGACATCAGCCGAGCCACCTCGGGGACGATGCTGGCGGTCATCTTCGTGATCGGCGCCATCGCGCCGATCATCATCCAGCCGACCGTCGGGGTCATCAGCGACTACACGGTGAGTCGCTGGGGGCGGCGCAAGCCGTACATCGTCATCGGCTCGTTGCTCGACGTGGCGTTCCTGGCGGGCCTTGCCTTCTCGAATTCGTTCCTGGCCATGGTCGCCTTCTACTTCCTGCTGCAGGTCAGCTCGAACTTCGCGCAGGGCCCATTCCAGGGGTATGTCCCTGACCTCGTCCCGGCCCGACAGGTTGGGATCGCCAGCGGCCTGATGGGACTGATGCTCACCCTTGGCACCATCGCCGGCGTCGGCATCGCCACCGCCGGGCCGAACTTCATGAGCGAGCCCATCTCGGTCCTGTCGCTGGGCGTGATCGAGGTTGTCACGATGGTCATCCTCGTCACGACGGTCCAGGAGGGGACGGGCGCGCCGGAACGGACGCAGTCCTGGCGAGCGCTGGCTCTCTCGGCGTGGGGCCGGGACATCCTGAAGCAGCGCAACGTGCTATGGCTGCTCGTGGTCCGCCTCTTGTTCCTCGGCGCCTACAACGCCACCATCGTGGCACTGGGCTATTTCCGGCGGTCTCACGGTCTCTCGGCCGACGAGGCCGACTCGACGGTCTTCATCGCCACGGTCATCGTGGGCGTCTCGACCGCACTGGCCGCCATCCCCGGGGGGCGACTGTCGGACAGATACGGGCGGCGTCCGGTCATCTGGGCCGCCGCGCTGGTGGCATTCATCGGTCTGGCTGGCGTGACCGTGGCACCTTCGCCGAACATCGCGATTGCTGCCTGGGTGCCATTCGGCATCGGGATGGGGATCTTCCTGTCCGCCGACTGGGCGCTCATGGCCGACGTCATCCCCAAGGAGACCGCCGGCCGGTACATGGGGATCCTGAATGCCGGCACCGCGATGGCCGGCCCGGTCTTCATCATCCTGGCCGGCCCCATCCAGGACTTCGTGGCCGCGGTTGCGAGCGACCCGATGGGTCCTCGAGCCGCCATGGCCGTGGGGGCCCTGTTCGTCCTGGGGGCCGCAGTTGCACTGACGCGGGTCGACCCGACACGGGTTGAGGCAGCGCAGGCTGCCGCCCCGCTATGAGCGAGGCCGACGAGCGGGCCCGACGCACCGGTCTGCGCGACATGAGCGTCGAGGTCACCACCCGGTACCGCGTGATGCGTGCCATCGACCGTGCCGTGGTGCGCTTGCTGTTCGACATCCGCGTCGAGGGGATCGAGCACTGGCCCGCCGCACCGTTCTG
>JAOUHE010000080.1 GCA_029865285.1 Chloroflexota bacterium | reverse complement strand
CCGTTCCCCCGCTCGACCCCGTCGCTGCCGGATCGGCCAACTCGAGCAACCGGAACCGGAGCTCATCCGCCTTGCTCGACAGCTGCTGGAGCCGGCTGCCGAAGAAGGTGAAGATCTCGGTGGTCGCGAAGTTGAGGATGATGCTCACCACGAGACCGAGCAGCGTGGTCATGAGCGCGATCCCCATGCCGCGCAGGATCACGTCGCGGTCCGGCGTCCCCTGGAAGAAGACCTCGAACATCCCCCACACGGTCCCGAGCAGGCCGAGCGCCCCGGCGGTGTCGGAGAGGAAGTCCATCCGGCGCCGGAACCGTTCGAACAGGTCCTGCTGCGACGCCGCGAAGTTCGTGATCTCGTCGTGCAGCGTGCTCTCGCTCGTGCCGGTCCGGTGCGCATTGAGCATCATCGCCTGCAGGGACGCGAGCATGTGTTCCGGCTGGGCCGCCACGCGCTCGCGGATCTGCGCGAGGTCGAGGGACCGCACGTCGAGTGCGAGCAGCTCGCGGCCGAGCGCGCGGTCGCGCAGCAACTCGTAGAGCTTGTGGATGGCGAGCCAGACACCGATCGCGAGCGTCGCGAAGATCGGCCAGCGCAACGGACCGGCGAGCTCGACGAGCCCCCAGAAGTCGGCGAAGCCCATGCCTGCGGGCGCCTCCTTCGGCGCGCCGGTGGCGGTCTGGATGAGGAGCAACGCGCGCGTCAGCATGGGGTCGGAGTCGTCCTCAGTTGCGGTGGTGATGTCTCACGGGCGGGCCGATGCGGGACGCTCGCCCTCGACGACGCCCTCGACGACGGCCTCGTCGACGTCCGTGGCATGGTCGACGTACTCCTGCAGTCCGCGTGCCCGCTCACTCGCGAGGCGATCGGCGGCGGCCATCACCCGGGTGAAGAGTCGGTCGGCGCGTTCGTCCGGGGTCAGCGCCGAGATGTCCGATGCGGTGCCGCCGATGCCGGCCGCTGCGGGAGCGGCCCTCGGAGTGCCGGCGTCCGGAGCGACCGCGACCGCCACCGCGATCACCGCAACCCGGCGAGCGCAACGCCGCACTCGGGGCAGAAACGCGCGGTCGCCGACAGTTCGGTGCCGCAGTGCTCGCAGAAGCGCGGTTCGCGCATGGTCCTGACGGACTGGGAACGGCACGACCACGGCTCGAGCGCCGCTCGGCATCGAACCGATCGTTGACCTGTTCATTGATACGATTCCGGCGACACGCCTGCTGTCGGGTGATGGTTGGAATGCCGTCAGGAGGCGCCTGACGGAGATTCCCCTTCGCGACGGAATCCCAGTGTGGGAAGCGCAATTCCCGACCATCGGCATTTCCCCTACCGAAGCTCAGGACCGACCCGACTCTCTCGAATACTCCACTACACCGCCGCCCGTCTGTCGGCGCTCTCGGGGACGGCTCGCGGGGACGGCGATCGCGCCACAGACCCAACCGACCCTGATCGCAATTCCCATTGGTCGGTGCCGTCGCCTTCATCGGTCTCGGTGACCTCATCGCGTCCGAGCTTGGCGGGATGCTCGCGACGGCGGTCCTCCGCCGGAGCCGCGGTGCGCCCGACACTCGCCGCGGCGACGGGGATGATCGCCACCGCCCTCATCCTCCTCGGGTCCGGCGCGATCGCCCTGCGGATGCTCCGCGCGATGCGGGCCCCGGCCGCGACCGCTGGCCCGACGCCGACCGCGAGTGCATCTATATGAGGTGCGCAGCCAGAGCTCCCCGGTGGATCCCCTCTTCCTCGAATTCCAGGAAGCGCTGTCGGGGCGGTACTCGCTCGACCGCGAACTCGGTCGTGGCGGGATGGGGATCGTGTACCTCGCGCGCGAGGTGCACCTCGACCGCATGGTCGCGATCAAGCTCCTGCCGCCGGACCGCGCCCACGAACCCAGCCTCCGCGATCGGTTCCTGCGCGAAGCCCGGCTGGCGGCCAAGCTCTCGCACCCGAACATCATCCCGATCCACTCGGTCGAGGAGAGTGACGGCTTCGTCTTCTTCGTGATGGCGTTCGTGGATGGCGTGACGCTCGCCGAGCGGGTGCGGAAGCGCGGGCCGCTGCCGACCACCGAGTGCGCCAAGGTGCTTCGGGAGGCGGCGTGGGCACTCGCCTACGCGCACTCGCAGGGCGTCGTCCATCGCGACGTGAAGCCCGACAACATCCTGATCGAGGAGGCGACGGGACGCGCGCTGGTCGCCGACTTCGGGATCGCCGCCGCGTTCGAGGACGCGCAGGAGGATGGCGTCGTCGGCACACCGGAGTTCATGAGCCCCGAGCAGGCGCTCGGCCAGCCGCTCGATGCGCGGAGCGACCTGTACGCGCTCGGGGCGACGGCCTTCTATGCATTCTCCGGCCGCTACCCGTTCGAGGGCAGTTCGCCCACCGAGGTGCTCGCCAAGCAGGTGACCGAGCCGGCGCCGCACCTCTCGACGATCGGGGTCGTGGTCCCGCGCAAGCTCGCCTCGCTGGTCGCCCGCTGCCTCGAGAAGGAACCGCCGGAACGGCCGGAAAGCGCGCTCGTGCTCGCCGAACAGTTCAGCCTGGCGCTGGAGCATCGTCGAGATCTGCCGGTGGCACTTCGCGCGTTCGTGAAGCGGAGCGGCCGACTCGACGGCAGCGGCACGCTGCTCGGCCTGATGGCGCTCTTCCCCGCGTCGGTGATCGTCTCGCTGGAGTTCGGCGTGGTCGCGGGATACTCGACGTTCTTCGTCGGCGGCGTCATCGCGCCGCTCGGCTACCTCGTCGCGCAGGCCCGTCGCCTCGCCCGCCAGGGGTTCGCCCATCAGGACCTGCGGCCGGCCTTCGATGCCGAGGCCGAGAGGACGCGCGAGGAGATCGTGAGCATGGGGCGAAGCGCGCCGCCGGGGATCCTCGAGCGCATCCTGCCCTCCGTGGCAAAGGTCGGGCTCAGCGTCATGGGCTTCGGGATCGCGTCAACGGTCCTCGCGAACCTGTTCCTCGAGCCGTATCTCGCCAACGTCTGGTTCAGGGCTCTGGATGCCTGGCCGTACATGTTCGGCGGTTTCGGCATGCTGGCTGGCGTCGGCGCGATGGGCTACGCGGGGAATCGCCGCGACGTCGACACCGAGTTCTGGGCCCGGCGGTGGACGGGCCGGTTCGGTCGCCTCCTCTTCGCGCTCGCACGCCGCACGCTCGGCAGCGAGGCCCCGACCTCGGCGGTCACGCACCGCGCGACCGAACTCTCCCTCGGCATGGCCGCAGAGCATCTCTTCGATTCGCTGCCGAAGGCGACCCGACACTCGCTGCGCGACCTCCCCCCGGTCATGCGTCGACTGCAGGACGACGCGCAGGCACTCCGCCGCCGGCACGACGACCTCGCCGAGGCGCTGGGTGCGGCGGGAGAGGCGGCCGCTGGCGTGGAGTACGCCGACGTGCGCGAGGCGCGCGACGAGATCCACGCGAAGCTCGGCGAGACGGTCGGAGCGCTCGAGACCATCCGCCTGCAGCTGCTGAAGCTCCACGCCGGCTCGGTCTCGGTGCAGGGCGTCACGACGCACCTCGGCATCGCCGCCGAGGTCTCGGAGCAGGTGGAGCGGATCATCGCGGCGCACGCGGAGATCGAGCGCGGCCTCGCGTTCCCTCGGGCTCCGACGCCGACGCCGGCCTAGGTACTTGCACCGCGTTCCGCTCCTGGGAGCGCGCGGCTCCCTTGCTGCCGGACGCGGCGGATGGCATCCAGGCCATGGACATCCCGCAGGGACAGGACGAAGCTCCCCGCCGCCGGATACGAGAGCCTGGCTGGAAGACCAGGGAACCTCTCGATCATCGTCGCGAGCGCCGGCAGGGAACCCTGCTCGAGGAGGTGCTTGGCCAGGTCGTGGAGGGCGTCGTCTCGCACTCGTCCGCCAGACGCGGTGGCAAGACCTTCGTTTGCCCATCGCTCCCCCGCCACGATGCAGGCGACCCGCGTCCTGGCGAAGCCCGTCGCGCTCACGGACAGGCCCGTCAGGGCCTGCCTACGGTCGCGGGAATCCACGACGAACCGCGTGACCCGTTCGTCGGTCGGGGCCTCTGCGAGGAAGCGGTGCACATCGTCGGTTCGCGAGATCTTCGGCGGATGGATGCGTCACGATGATCCCGCCGCACGCCCGATGGCCGTCGTGACGCCGACGGCTCGCTGGCAGCGCGGATCCGGCCCTGATGTGAGAATCGGCCGGATCTCGTCACGACGCTAACGCGTCTCGATGCTCAGCACCGCGGCAATCCGCCCGATCATGCAGATGCTTCCGAGGTCATCCCGCAGCCTCAAGCGGGCCCGGACCTGAAGACCGTCCACGCGATACGCTGCCGGCAGACCAAACGGCTCGTATTGCAGGGATTCATTCACCCGGAGGGCCCAGCAGCCCCCTTCGACGTCGATGAAGCGAATCGTGCCGTCGACGCGAAAACTCCCGGCGGGACGACCGATCACATATTGCCGAAGATCCGCACTGCACTGCAGGCGCCCTGTCCCGAGGGAGAAGTCGTGGTCGGCCATGCGACTGTCTTCGGGGCGTTCCAGCGCTACGGTGAGCCTGGGACCCCGGACGTCCTCGCACAGATAGTTGACGGGCCACCACGCCTCCTCGACAGGCAAGCCGGCCGACCACAACGCTGTCAGCACCGAATCCATGCGGTTCGTGTGGCGGTCGTATTCGTACGTTCGCGCGGGATTCACTCGCGGGACCACGTCGGCCGATGCAACGATTGTCGAGTCGATCCTGAGCACGTTGTCCGGGCCAACGTCCTCGCAAGCCGTCAGTGCGACGGCCACGAGGACGAGAACGGCGAGCATGGGTAGGCGGTACGCTTCCCGCCATGGCATATGAGCACCACCCTGAGCCCCATCGGACATACCGTCACTCCCAGAGATCCTCGTCTTGGATACCTCTCGGACCACGGCCGCGTCACTCAACGGTCAACATCGGCGGCGTCGGACCCGCTCATCGCCGCAGTCGGCGACCTTGGCGCAGCCACCGGAGGGCAGGATGTCCTCCGGCTTGATGTCGCGGTGCACCACCCCTTCGCGTGCGCGTAGGCGAGGCGCGCGGTCATCGGTTCGCCTCGTCGACGGCGCGCTTCATGCGGCGATAGCGGTCGGCAAGGGCGGCGGCCATGAGGCGCGATGCGGGATCGACGGGGCTCATGCGCGGAATGTGCCTCCCGGAGCGGCGGCGCGGAGCGCCGCCCGCTGCCTGCTGTTGTCAGGCGTCCCGCGCATCGATCTTCGGATCCGTCGCACCAGGATCAATGAGTGCCACACTGAGCGTCTCGGCCAGTCTGCGAGCGATCTGCTCAATGGACTCGCGCCCGTGCCGCCACACGGGCGACAGGGACATCGGCTCCTCGTCGGGGAATACCAGTTCGACCTGGAATACCTCCCCAGATGCACCTTCCCGGCTGCCCGCTCCACGACCAAACGCGAGCGCGGCGCCTTCGCGAGCCACCACAGTCCCCCAAGTACCGCAGCAGCCCCCATCAAGCCGCTGATGCTGCGTGCCTTCCAGGTCAGTGCGTCGGCAGCATCGGCGAACGAACTGAAGACCGCGAGGGCCACAGGGACGATGAGCACGACCCCAAGGACCCAATGGAGCCCCGGCGTGTCCTCGATCTGGAGCCTCTCTTTCGTCTCACGAATTGCTATGAAGTCCTGAGGTCGAGCGAGCCGACATGAGAGCGCCTGACGTTGGGTTGTGCTGCGGCCGGTTCACTCAATAGATGCGGGTGGGCGGCCGCGGCCGAACCTGAAGTAGGATGAGGCCGGGGCCGCCAACTCGCTACCCTAGCGGGCCATCGGCGCCAACTGACGTCAGGCGCCAGACCCTCACGTCAGTTCCTGCCGGTCCTGGCGCACATAGTCCATGTATCGTGCCGTCTCGTCGGCGACCGCACGGCCGTGCATCGCTTCGACGATCGCCAACGCCATGTCGATTCCGGCCGACACGCCGGCCGAGGTGACGATGCCGTCGTCGACGACCCGTGGGTGGGTCTCAACGCGAATCGTCGGGTCCAGTTCTCCCAGGACAGCCAGCGCGCCCCAGTGCGTGGTAGCGCGTCGTCCCGCGAGCAGTCCGGCACTGGCCAGAACCAATGAGCCGGTGCACACCGACGTCACGCGACGGGCGCTCGCCGCGACTCGGCGGATCCACGTGAGGATCTCGACATCCTGCAGCAGTGCTCGAGTACCGAAGCCGCCTGGAATGACGAGCACATCTATTGAGGGGGCCGCGCTGAGATCGAAGTCGGGAAGAACCCGAAGCCCGCCGGTCGCCGTGACGGGACCAACGCCGGCCGCGACTGTGAAGACGCGAAACGGCGCCGATTCGTCAGAGCGGCGCGACTCGACTCCCGGGATCAATCGCGTGCGAGAGAACACTTCATACGGCCCGGCAAAGTCGAGCACCTCGACGCCGTCGAAGAGTAGGAGTCCCACAGTGGCCGTGTCCACCTTGATGCCTCCTCACTCGGTCTTGGTGCGCCTATCGATGGCTTCTGTAGCGGCCGTTCCAATAATTTGCGGCGGTCACTCGGTGGGCGGCTCCGGCGGACGCAACAGCCGATAGCCAAGGAGGATCACGATGATGCCGCCGGCGCTGATGAGAATGCTGCGCGGCGTCAGTCCTGAGATCTCCGCGAATCCGAGCGCATAGGCCACGAGGTTGCCGAGCATCGCGCCCGCGAAGGCCAGCACCATGCTGCCGACAAACGAGCTCCGCGGCCCGCGAGGGAGCAGGCGCTGCTCCAACCACGCGGCGACTGCGCCGAGAACCACCCAGCTGAGGATTCCCATGCGTGATCTCCGTGAGTTGGCGTACTCGTTGAAGGGAGGATCGTCCACCCAACGCGTATCAGACAGTTCCGCCGAATCCGGTCGCGAGCCGCTCGGCGCACTGCCCGCCAATACTCACCGTCCCCCGCGACCCCGCAACCCTCATCACGCCGGCTGGTTCGATCGACCGCCTCGAACCGAAGCGGCTGCGCGACGCGAAGCACGGAACTGCCTGATTCGGCGACTCCGCGCTCCGCACGAGACAGCCCCCGAGTCCGTCCGCGACGGGGAAGAGGGCCAGCGACGCGTCCGCCGCTGGCCCCCCTCCCTCACCTCCTGCGCCGACTCGCTCCTTCTGCCGCGATGGCCGCCAGGCGCGAACCACGACACCCCTACGCCGCCACCAGCGCGAACACCGCCGCGGTCGTGAGGTTGCGGCCCTCCTCCGTGAGGCCGGCCAGCGCCTCCCGCGGCACGCTCGCCTTGAGCGCGTCGATCTGCGCGGCGAGTCCCGGCGCCATCGGATGCTCGATCACCACGCCCGCGCGTTCGCGCAGCCCGTCGGCCGCCGCCGCGAGCCGCACGGCCAACTCGCGCCTTCCCGCCGCGGACTCCGCCGCCGCGAGGCCGAGGAGCGCCCGCCCGATCCCCGGCGGGCTCCCGATCTCGTCGTTGGTGCGGAGCGCGCGCAGGAAGAGGCGCCGCGCCGCCGCGATGTCGCCGGCCGCCAGCGCGAGGTAGCCCTGCTCGCCCTGCACGCGGGCCACCTCGGGCTTGTCGCCCACCGTCTCGAAGCACACCTCGGCCTCCGCGAAGAGCTGCATCGCCCGCGGGAGGTCGCCCGCGGCGAAGTGCAGCTGCCCGATGAAGTTCACCGAGAGCCCGCCCCCCTCGTTGTCGCCGATC
>JAOUHE010000244.1 GCA_029865285.1 Chloroflexota bacterium | reverse complement strand
GAGACGGATCACCGAGAAGGCGCCGCCCAGGATGACGGCGACGAAGAAGGCGAGCCGCAGTCGAGCTACGCGCTCGCTGCTTGCACGCCAGCCGGCGGCCCTGAGCAGTCTCCCCGCGTACCACCAGTGACCGATCCAGCCGATCGTCCAGACGGCGAAGAGGCTGAGCGAGTCGGCGAAGGGGTACGACCGGTAGTCGTCCGGGTAGCCACTGCCCGACACTGGCCAGATCGTCTCTCCCGCGTAGACCGCCAGGTCGCCGAAAGTCTGCAGCGTGATCATCAGCCCCGTGAGGGTGGCGCCGTAGACATACACCCGCGGCAGCCAGGCAGCCGCGCCCTCAAGGGGGCCACGTGCCAGGTCGCGTCGACGGATGGCCACATGGTATCCCCACGCCGCCGCGGTGACCATGAGCGTGGCCAGGGAGCGGGTCGCGTCAGCGTACCCGTAGTACTCGCCCTGCGGCCGCGGCACGAAGCCCAGCACGAACTCGCGAATCAGGTCACGGGCGGCAAAGGCTCCGAAGCCGAGCAGGATGATCATGACGAGGGTCAGATACAGCGCTCGCACGGTGGAGCGACGCTCTTCCTCGGCGTTCGGCCGGCTGGCATCGAGGCCGCGCTCGGCGAACCACCAGTGGATGGCCCAGACCGGGAGACCGACGCCGATCAGCGCAGCTGCCAGGCTCAGTTGTTCGCGCCGCCCACCGATCCCGCCTCCGGCCACGCCCAGCGCGCCCAGCCCCACCTCCACGAGGGTGATCAGCCCGTAGACCAGGAAGCCGAGGGTGATTCCGCTCAGCAGGTAGACGTAGAGGCGCCGCACGGTCTGCATCTGAGTACTCCTACTTTTCGTAGCCGTAGAAGGGCATCGGGTCGAGCCAGACGAGCGGCTCGTCAATTCGCCACCCGTCCGCGTCGCGGACCATGGGCACGAAGCGCGTCGAGCGATTGACGGTCTGGTTCAGGCCGTCACCGTAGAGTTCCTCCACGGTTACCGGCACGATCACGTGATCTCCCTCGTCGTAGGCATCGCCGATGGAGAGTCGGCGCTCGCCGCCCCGCGGCGGCATCCCGTACGCGAGGAAGTCATCGGCCGCGCGCTGGTAGTCCTCGAGGGAGGTCGACGCCCGGACGCGTTCGCTCAGGAAGGCATATGCGCTCGGGACGTCGCGATCTTCCCAGGCGCCGAGATAGCCCTGCACCGCGGCCTCGGCGGAGTCGCGCGGGAACTCCTGCGGCTTGGGATCGCCGGCGACCAGCACGACCACCACGGTCACGGCCACCAGCGTGAGGACGCCGGCAACGATGGCGAGCAACGATCGATTCGATGACATGCCCGCAGCCTAGGACGCCGGCACTACGGAAGAACTACGGTATCCCGCTTCGAGCGCGACCCTGCGCGCATGCGGCCACGAAGGCCGTCCAGAGTCTCTCAAGCACCGGGGGCGAAGATTCGGTGCGCTCAGGGTGGCATTGCACGCCGATCAGCCAGCGATCCGGATCGCCGGACTCCAGCGCCTCGACCAGCAGGCCCACCTTCGGGTGGGGCGCCGTCGCGGCGATCCGGAGCCCAGGGGCCACGCGATCCGGAGTCACCGCCTGGTGGTGGTAGCTGTTGACCTGCATGCCGCCGGATTCGCCCACGATCATGGCGAACCGTGTTCCAGTCACCAGCCCGAGCGGATGACGCGTGACCTCTGGAGACGGGTATGGCAGGCTCTCGTGACCCTCGATGTGCTGCACGAGCGACCCCCCGGCCAGGACGTTGAGCATCTGCATCCCGCGGCAGACGCCGAGTACTGGCACGTCCGCGTCCATTGCGGCCCGGTACGCCACCTCCTCAAGCGCGTCTCGACCAGTCTCGATACCGCGACTGCCGTCGAGCGGCTCGCCGTAGCGGGCCGGATCGAGATCAGCGCCACCGGTCAGCAGCAGGCCGTCCATAGCACTGAATGCCGCGCGACGGATCTCGACCGAGGCGCCCTCGTCGAGTGCCAGCGAGATCGCTCCAGCGCGCTCCACCGCCTCGACGTAGCGTGCGTTCTTCATTCGCGCCAGGTCGGCATCTGCGGCACGCGATGGATCCGCCACGGTCAGGACGATGCGGAGCCGGTCCATCGATGCATCCTACGGAATCTGCCGATAGGGCGATCGGCCTAGACCACGTTGACCTCGCGGAGGGGCTCGTTGCGGTCGATGCGGTCGTAGCCGAGCGGGCGCATGTCGAGCGTTTCGTAGTCGCCGGTGGCGATCCACTCGGCCAGGGCTCGTCCCGCGGCAGGGGCCTGCTGCAGGCCGTGCCCCGAGAATCCGTTCGCGAACAGGAAGTTGTTCATCCGCGGATGGGGACCGATCACTGCG
>JAOUHE010000079.1 GCA_029865285.1 Chloroflexota bacterium | reverse complement strand
AGAGACGTGGAGCGCGAGTACGTCGCCCACTCGCACCTGCGTCGTGCCGAGTGGCTCGGCCATTGGACGCACCCGCACCTGGGTGATCGCCACCACGGTCTCCCCGCCCGTCAGGGAGATATCGTGCCAGCCGCCCTTGTCGGCGGGGATCTCGAACTCCCAGGCGAGTCTTCCATCGCTGCCGACTTCCGCCGTGCCGAGCGCCCAGTCCGCGGCCGGACGATCCTCGCCGCTCCCGCCGATGATGGCGGTGTCGACGCCGACCTGCGTCAGCCAGCCGACCTTGAGCGATGTGTTGGGGGGTAGATCGCGCCCGTGCAGCACCACCCTGTCGCCAACGATCGTTTCGAGGCGGTCGGTCCAGATCGCCGGACCCTCACTGGCGGCTGGTTCCGCCCCGGCCACGAATGGATCCCACTGGTCGCCAGGTGGGGGCGGGAGAACTGCGTCGCCCGCAGTGATCGTGAAGATCGACGTGAACGTCGGTCGACCGGGATCAGGCGATTGCTGCATGTTCAGGTACGGGAAGGTGAAGGAGCCGTGCAGGATCTTCAGCACGTGCGGGCCAAGTGCGCCCGTCGCGGGGATGGTGAACCGTGCATGTCCGCGAGTGGTGACCGCCGACATCCACCCCGTGAAGCGGTTGTCGTAGGTCAGCTCCCAGCTGCTGTGGAGCGGAGAGACTCCGATCCCGCGCACGTCGACGGTGATCGGCGTGCCGACCGGCCCGCTCGACGGTGACACGCTGACCTCCATCTCCACGGAGAAGGCGGCCTGGTTGCGCACCACGGCACCCTCCCGGACCTGGACGTTGTGGGTGAATCCGAATCCGTCCGGGACTGTGAAGCTGGTCGAGAAAGCGCCCGCCGCGTCGGCGGTCACGGTACCCAATGGCACGGTCTCTTCCGAATACGTCCTCCCCTTGTAGTTCTCGCCGGCTGCCGCGGTGTCATCGATCACCCACTCACCGGTGTACCCCTGCCAGACCACGTCGAGCTCCTGGCCAGGGTCGAATCCGGTGCCGCTGAGTGTTGCCTGACTGCCGATCCGACCTTTCGCCGGCGTTACCTCGAGGCTCCCGACGTAGTCGGCCTCGGGTGGACGCGGTGAGGCGCTCGCTGATGCCGCCGGGGATTCCGCCGGGTTGGAGGCCGACGCGTTCGGGGAGGAGCTTCCTCCCGGCTCGCCGGAGACCGGTCGCACGAGTGGACCGACCAGGATCCCCAGGAGGAAGGCAGCAGCGATCAGAACGGTGGCCGCGAGCGCGGCCCCGGTGCTCAGGCGTGGCATATTCGTGTTCCTCTGCGGCGGCCCGCGACGATGGGTCGCGGGCCGCGTCTAGCTACTGGGCGATGACCGGACGGACGTCCGCCGTTACCGTCAGGTTAGCAGCGGCGACCTCGAACTGCTCCCAGCTCCCGGTGCGACCATCATTGGCTGTGGCTTCCACGGTGTAGTTGATGACACCCTCCGGGTAGCCCTCAGGAACGACCCACGAGGTCGTCCAGAAGAAGCCGAGCGGGTTGTCGCGGGGATGGGGCCCGTAGTGCAGGTCGAGCGTCTGATCTGCCATGACGACCTGGAGAGTCGTCACCATGGTGTCGTCCATGGCCTCACCGGTCAGCGGATCAAGGACCTTGACGCGCCAGACGACCTGCTCGTTGTGCGCAAACCTGCTCCATTGCACGCAGGACTTGGCCGGCTTCTCCTCGTCGGTCAGGTTCGTCGGTCCGAGCACTACATCCACATCGAGGAACAGGAACTGTCCGACCGGTTCTGCCGTGGCGGACGGCGCCGTGCTCTCGACGACGGACGGTGCCGCCGATGATGGCTCGGCGGATTGGCCGGGCTCCTCGGCACAGGCGACGAGGCCCGCCGCCAGAACGATGATAAGGCCGATGCCTCCCGTGCGGCTCCCAAAGATGCTGTGTCTCGTGCTCATCGATTTCTCCGTGCTATGGCCTGGTTGGTGGGGAAGATTCCGCTTGCCCCTCGCGCGTCGGGGCGTGACCGGTGGCCTGGGCCCGTGTCGGACGAGCGATCCCGATGACCGCCCGGAAGAAGATGACGGCGAGTGCAAGCCAGACCAGGAAGAGAAGGGCGGCACCGACCGGGAAGGCCCACATCTTTATGATGGGCAAGTTCGGCTCACCCTCCGGGATTGCCGGCACCGCGCCGGATACGGTGATGTCAAAGACATCCGAATCGAAGGTCCCGTCACCTGCCGCGAGGCGCGCGACCAGGTGCTGCAGCCCGTTTGACGTCGGCGAGTAGAGTCTCGCCGCGACGCCGGCCGAGTCGGTGACCGCGCTGCCGAGCGAGATCCACCGCTCACCAAAGAAGTCTACCTTCTGAAGGAACTCGACAGTCTGCTGCGACTGCACGGCCCCCGCGCGCGTCAGGGTCGCTCGCAGCATCCAGGAGCCATCGTCGCGCTGCTCTGCGTCGGTCTGGAAGCGAGCAGGCGGGTCGGCAGCCACGACGGGCGCCGGAATCGCGAGGCTCGAGAACGCCAACGCCACGGCGATCGCCGCCAGGGCAGAAGTCGGGGTCCGAGCGTTCACAGCACGCCCTCCACTGCAACCGCGCGGTCGTGGGCCGATTCGGGCGCGCCCTCGGCATCGACCTCTTCCATTTCGTGGAGTGCCAAGATGGGGACGAAGCGGAACAAGATCATGAGCCCGAGCGGGATCGCCGCGGTGGCGCCAAGGGTGAGCGCAATGGCGACCCAGGTCAGCTGGACGGTGCCCCACACATCCCCGATGAGCGGTGCGGTCGCCGGGGGGAGGGTGATGAGCATGCGCTTGAGCCACATCCCCACCACCGCCAGCAGGCCGGCCAGCACGAGGTATCGGACCTTGCGCGTCGCCGGCGCCAGCGACAGGGCGAGCGGGACAAAGATGCCGCCGACCATGAACGTCCAGAAGAGCGGCGCCCAACTGCCTTCCAGCAGCACCGCAACGATCGACGCCTCTTCGTGCGACGCCGTGTAGGCGGCGGTGAGCAACTCGGAGAACGTGAAGTAGAGGTACACGGCGCCGAGCACGGCCATGATCCGGGCAAGTGACACGAAGTGCCCGAGACCGATGTACGGCTCGAGCCGGTAGGCCTTCCTGAAGGCCGCAACCACGACGATCACGAGGGCGACCCCGGAGTAGAGCGCGCCGATCACGAAGTACGGCCCAAAGATCGTCGAGTGCCACCCTGGGCGGCTCGTCATCGAGAAGGCCCAGGCCAGCACCGAGTGCACGGTGATGGCGAGCGGAATGATGAGCACCGCCATGGCGCCGACCGACCAGTTCAGGCTCCGTCGCTGCGCAGGTGTCCCCTGCCATCCGGCCGCCGCCAGGCGGTAGAAGACGCGCTGCAGGCGGTTCGCCGAAGGGCCGAGCCGGTCCCGGGCGAACGCCATGTCCGGGATGAGCGGCAGGTAGAGGAAGATCAGCGTCGCGACAAGGTACGTGGTGATGGCGATCGCGTCCCAAACGATGGGAGAGGCTGCCTGGGGGCTCACGATCAACAGCCAGATGCGCTCCGGTCGGCCAAGGTGGATGATCGCAAACGCGGCGCCGACGAGGAGCGACACGAGCGCCATCCCCTCAGCCATCCGCGTGACCGGGGCGCGCCACCGGGCATTCGTGAGACGAAGCACGGCCGAGACGAGTGCTCCGCCGTAGCTCACGCCGATGAAGGCAACGAGGTTCGCCTCGTAGATGCCGTAGAACGCGGTGTCGTTGTAGCCGGCTACCCACAGACCTGAGAGCAACTGATAGCCGTACCCCACTGCCGCCAGTGCCACCAGCGCCCCGAGCACGAGAAAGAGCGGCCAGAACCATCTTCCCGGCGCATGCATCGGGCGGAATGCGGCCTCCTGGAGGGCGACCGCGTCACGGGATTCCCGCACCGCCGCTACCACCCGAGATCCTCCCCGTGCCCCGGGATGTACCAGACGCGAGGCTTCGTATTCAGCTCTTCCTTGAGCCGGATCGCGTTGTTTTCGCTCAGGAAGGTGGAGAGCCGCACCGTCTCGGTCCCATTGGTCGCCACGTCGGCGTCGAGGTCACCGACGTAGATCGCGTCCATGGTGCAGGCTTCCAGGCAGTACGGGAGTTCGCCGTATTTGATGTTGTGCACGCACAGGACGCACTTGCCCACGGTGCCGCGCTGCTGGGGGGACGGGTATTCGGGGGTGGCCTTGGTCGGCAGCGGAGGCTTGACCTTGGGCTCGGTCCAGTTGAAGTAGCGGGCCTCGTACGGGCAGGCGGCCATGCACAGCCGGCAGCCGATGCACTTGTCCTGGTCAACCAGCACGAGGCCGTCGCGGTCCACGAACGTGGCGGTCACCGGGCAGACACGCACGCAGGGCGCATCCTCGCAGTGCATGCACAGTCTCGGGATGTTGACCTCGACGCCCGTCCGATCGCGCACGGTGTAGACCTTGATCCACTCCTGCTCGGGGGGCAGGTAGTGCTTCGCCTGGCAGGCCTCGGTGCACTTCTTGCAGCCGTCGCAGCGGCGCAGGTCAATCACCATCGCCCAGCGTCGTGGGGGCAGTGGGGTCTCACCAGCATGCGTGGGATCGGCAGGATCAGATTCGCCGTGCACCTGGACGAGGGGCGCGAGGAGCGGTCCAGCCGCGAGCGCGGACCCTGCTGCCGCCAGCGCCAAGAGTGCCTGCCTCCGAGACATTCGGCGGGCCGGATCCTCGGCCTGCGGCAACTCCACGAGGTCGACTCGATCGGGCGGGACCGTCATACTTTGTACCTCGCCACCATCGTCCGCCCGGCGTGCTCCGCTGCCAACGGGGAATGCCGCCCCCTCCGGCGAGTGGAAACCGCAACGCTTCCTGCGGGATCCCGTGGGGCGTGAGCGAGCAACGGGATGTACTCTCGGCAGCGGAGGCCTGCATGAAACGACTTCGTGTGCTGCTCGCCGAGGACCACGCGGTGGTTCGCGAGGGGACAAGGAAGATCCTTGAGGCAGATCCCACCATCTCCGTTGTGGGTGAAGCCGCCGACGGCGCCGAGGCGGTTGACCTGGCGCGCGAGTTGGCGCCCGACGTCGTCCTGCTGGACATGGCCATGCCCGTGCTGAACGGGGTCGAGGCGACACGCAGGATTCGGTCGCTGGACCGGCCGCCGTACGTCCTCCTGCTGAGTGCGTACGACGACGTGGACTATGCCCAAGCTGCGCTGGAGGCCGGGGCAAACGGGTACCTGCTGAAGATTGCCCATGCAGCCGACGTCGTCGCCGCCATCCACTCGGTGGCCCAGGGAGAGGTCGTCCTGCACCCCACGGTCGCGCGCAAACTGCTCGGCCGTCGCCCGCGCGACGACGCTCACCTCTTCTCCCAACGGGAGACGCAGGTCCTTCAACAGGCGTCGCGGGGTGCGAGGAATCGTGACATTGCCGTGGCGCTGGGCGTGAGCACGCGGACCGTGGAGGGTCACCTCACATCGATCTTCAACAAGCTTGGCGTCTCGAGTCGAACCGAGGCGATCGTTCAGGCGGCTTCGAGGGGGCTGCTCGATATCCAGCCCGGACCGGCCGAGCGACCATGACACTGCGCAACGGGTCGGCCAGCGCCGCGTTGCCGCGGCCCGCGCGCCCGCCGCGTCCTGCCCTCGCGCGCTGGACCCCACCCGTTCGTCAACGACAGTTCTGGACCGTCCAGCTCCTGGTCCTGGTCATCGCGGGGGGGCACGCGCTGGTGGAGACGACTGCCGTCGTTGACCTGCACGACGCTGCCTTCGTCCCGGTCTCACTGTTCCTGTTGCCGGTCATCTACGCCGGGCTGGTGTTCGGTAGCAGGGGTTCGGCGCCCACTGCGATCTGGTGCGCCGTGCTCACGTTGCCGAATGCTCTCTTGTGGCACGAAGGCTCCGAGGTGTTCGGCGAGCTGTGGCAGGCTGGTCTGGTCGTGGCCGTGGGCATCTTCGTCGGTCGCCGTATTGATGGGGAGCGCTGGGCACGCCACGAGGCTGAGCGACGAGAGCGAGAGCAGCGGGCATCCGAAGACAAGTTCCGGAGCGTATTCGAGTCCGCCGGCGACGCCATCATCCTGCTGGACCCGGACGGCACCATCCAGGAGGTAAACGCGGCCGCCGCGCGATTACTCGGACAGGCGGCTGATCAGCTGCGTCATCAGGCCTTCAGCGCGAATGCGCCCGCCCAACTCGCGGAGGTGGTGGCCAACCCCGCGGGCACGGGTGTAGTCGGCCCGATCACTAATCCTGACGGGCGCCGGCTGTGGTTCGTCCCGGTGCGCACCTCCCTCTCCGACGCGAGCGGTGAGGCGCTTGACCTGCTGCTGCTGCGCGACGTCTCCCTCCAGGTCGAGCGCCAGCAGTTGCTGGAGGGGTATGGAGCAAGGACCCTGGCAGCCCGGGAGGAGGAGCGCCGACGCATCGCCCGCGAGCTCCACGATGGTCCACTGCAGTCCGTCGTCCTGCTCTGGCGGCGACTGGATGCCATCGACCTTGCCGATCCGCAACTCCGGGACGCGCTGGCCGACGCGAGCGCATCCGCCGAAGTCGTCGCGGCCGAACTGCGCCGCTTCAGCCGCGATCTGCGGCCATCGGTCCTGGATGACCTGGGGCTGAGCGCAGCCCTGAAGGCAGAGGTTGCGGCGTTCGAAAGCCGCACGGGCATCGGGGGTCGCTACAGTTCGCGCGGCACGACCGACGGACTCGATGCTCACCACCAGCTTGCCTTCCTCCGCGTCTGCCAGGAAGCGCTGCACAACGTCGAGCGTCACGCGCGGGCGTCCACCACCGCGGTCCGGCTCTCGATCTCAGCGACCCGGGCCGAGCTCGTCGTCGAGGACGACGGCCTCGGAATGACGGGCGCGCCGGAGCCGGCAGAGCTCGTCCGTCAGGGCAAGCTGGGCGTCGTCGGCATGCAGGAGCGAGCGCGCCTCATCGGCGGGACCTGCACCGTCCGCGGCGGGCGCAAGGGCACCGTGGTGCGTCTCACCGTCCCTCGAGCGCCGAGCAGCTGATCGGGGTCGCCAAGCGGCAACCGAAGCGCCTTACGCCTCGGTGGACTCGAGGAAGCGCGGGTTCTGGCCGAATTGCCCGGCAAGGCCGCGCAGGACGGCGATCCGGTCGGCAAGCGGCGGGTGCGTGTCCCACATGCTCTTGGCGCGCTTCTCGAAATTCTTGATCGGGTTGACGATGTAGAGGTGCTGGGTGGCTCGGTTGGCAACCTCGAGCACCTCGGGGTCGTCGGCAATGGCTCGAAGCGCACGCGCCAGGCCGATCGGGTTGCGCGACAGCTCGACGCCGCTCACATCCGCGAGCGACTCACGGCTGCGGCTCACCGCGAGCTGCACCATCCGGCCGATCAGCGGCGCAATGATCGCGAGCACCAGGGCGATCACGAACAGGATGACGGCCACTCCCCCGCCGCCGCGGTCGCGGTCTCCACCACCGCGCCGGCCGCCTCCCCAGAAGGTAAAGCGCAGGAACCAGTCGGCGAGCAGCGCGATGCTGCCAACCAGCACACCCACCAGCAGCGTGAACCGGATGTCGTAGTTGCCGACGTGGCTGATCTCGTGCGCGATGACGCCCTGGAGCTGCTCCCGGTCGAGTTTCTCGAGCAGTCCGGTGGTCGCCGCGACCGACGCGTGCTTGGGGTCGCGTCCGGTGGCGAAGGCGTTCGGAGCGCTGTCGTTGACGATGTAGA
>JAOUHE010000243.1 GCA_029865285.1 Chloroflexota bacterium | reverse complement strand
CAACCCGGGGCAGCTCGACATCGACGCGCCACACGCCCTCTCGGACCGCCTTCAGTCCGCCCGCCCGCCGGGTAGCTTTGCCCGGCTCAGATCCGGCTTCCACCCAGGTCACAGTAGCGTTCCGCCGCAGAGGTTTAATGGTTCGGTTTAATGCCTGATCCCAAAACCGCCGATCAGCCGGACACGAATGCCGGCTGACCTGGGGAAGTCTGGAGCGGACGACGAGATTTGAACCCGCGACCCTCACCTTGGCAAGGCCATGGAACTGGTAGCCCAGGCTCCGTCCAGTCCGCTCAGCAGGCGGTTGTCCGCCTTCCCGTCCGTCCAGTCCGCAGAGTCGGCTCGTTCTCAGCGGTGGTGGTTCAACGCGCTAAACCTCTACGACGGGGCGCAACACCTGTGACCGGCGACTGGGCCAGTGGTTTAGAGCCCGCCGCCGGATAGATCAAGCGGTGGCAACACATGAGTCCGAGCGGGTCGTAGACGTCGCCGTGAGCCTTGGCCGGAGGCGAGGCACACCCTTCGGTGCTGAACCGTCACAGTCACGGAAACACCAGGCGACCGGCTCGCCACTCGCGCAGCGTCATCCGGGCGCTGAAGGCTGCGAGGGATTCCCCTTTGCGTACCGCAACCGCGAGGCTCGCGGTCGCAGGCGGCGATGATCTCGGCCTGAGAGTTCGCCTTCTTGTATGCCCCCGTGGCCGAGTGGGCCAGGTGGGCGAGGGCTGCGGCGCGGTACGTCGCCACTAGTTCGACGTCTGTCATCGAGGACAAGTCGAAGCCGGTCATCCCGCCGCTCCAAACTGCTTGAGCACGACGATGTGGTGCCACTGAGCATTCGGGCCAGCCGAACCATAAGCCCGTCGGAACGACGACATCGAGCCGAACCCCCTTGCTCCGCCGTCCGCAGACTGCAGCGCTGTCTTGTGGCAACAACGGGAGCGGATGGAGTCGTGGACGTGCCCCGAGCGCCGTCCGTCAGCGCGGCAACCCCTCCTGCGCATCTCTGACCTGCACTGGACCGGCCTCGCCGCCTTTGACGTCATCAACGGCTACGCGCGCGATCATCGGCGCGTCGTAGCCGTAGCTGAGCGCGTGTACGACTGGTGGTGCGCCCAGTCCGCCCTTTGGAACGGCGCCGAGCGCAAGAAGGACGGCCAGGGCAAGGACGCGGAGGGTCTGATGAACAGCGGCACGGCAACCGCTCATAATGCGGGGCACTGGAGCCGCCCTGAGTCCCCCCGCAGCGATTCACTAAGACGACTCCCACCTAGCAGTCGGAAGAAGTTCGTCACGATCGGCGTACCACGAGAGCGCTGCCGAAGCTGCGTCGACTGAAACGACGCAGCGCGCTGGGTAGGTTCCGGCCTGGCCACCAGCAACAACCCATCGGTCACTGTCGTCGTCCGCACTCTCGCTAACCAGTTGATGGAAACGATCACCGTCGAACGTGACGTACATCACGACTCCGGTGCGAGCGTCACCGCCGCACGCCGCATGACCCTCGCCGGACAGCACCGTCACCAGCGTTCGGGCGTTCCCATCTAGCTGCGTCAGCAAGCCGACAAGATCGACCTCGTGCAGGTCAGCCTCGTGCTCGGCCCGGTTCGCGTCCCACACAACTGTAACCGGGCTCGTCATGGAACGATCACCGTCGACCCACCTGGCCACACCACCGTCAGCTCGCTGATTCCGACCTGTCCCGCCATTGAACGGACGGCACCACTACGACCACACGCGCCACACAAGCCGCCGGGGTGGTCGATGTAGATCGTTGCTACGCTCAACGGGTCACGCTCGCCTTCCACGCCCACCAACCATCGGTCAGGTCCAAGCGACGTGATCCCGCCGGAGCTACGGGGCCGAGCGGCCCGGGAGGAGCCCGACGAGCGACGTGCACGTGGCCGTTCCTCTCCTTCGGTGCTCACCTGGCGGCTCAGCTCCTCCAGCGCCGCTTGAGCGTCCTCACGAGACCCTGACACGGTGCGAGACACCCGCCGGCGGGCACCCCCCTCGACCCGGGGCAGCTCAACATCGACCCGCCACACGCCCTCTCGGACCGCCTTCAGTCCCCCCACCCGCCGGGAAGCTTTGCCCGGCTCAGATCCGGCTTCCACCCTGGTCACCGTAGCGTTTCGCCGCAGAGGTTTAATGGTTTGGTTTAACGCCCGATCCGAAAACCGAAGATCGGCCGGACACGAATGCCGGCTGACCTGGGGAAACTATGGAGCGGACGACGAGATTTGAACCCGCGACCCTCACCTTGGCAAGGTGATGCTCTACCAGCTGAGCTACGTCCGCATGTTTGCGAGATCGAATGATAGCGGGCCGGGCCGGCCATGACACCGCTTTGCCGGCATCAGGACTTCGGCCGCA
>JAOUHE010000078.1 GCA_029865285.1 Chloroflexota bacterium | reverse complement strand
CACCAGCGCGGCACCGAGCAGCCCTTTGAGCGGCAGCGGCGTGCGCGGATCGCGAAGCATCCCCCAGATGACACGGGCATACGTGGGTAGCTTCCAGATCAGTCGCGCCAAGCGCGCGTGGCGCCATCTGCCGGACGAGTTCACCTGGGCCTCCGCTGTGCTGGTCCCCGGGCCGGCGGGGGGGGGTCGAGTGGGCGGCGATGATACCAGAGCGGGCCCGCATCATCGGTTGACATTAGAACGTCTGTTCGGCTATGGTGGACGCGGAAAGACCGTGCGCAGCCCACGCCGCACAAGGAGTGAACCTTGACCAGTCATGACGCCGCCCGCAGGACGCGAATCCTCGAATGCATCGCTCGTGCCGTTGCCGAGCGGGGCTACCCGCCCAGCGTCCGCGAGATTGGCGAGGTGGTGGGCCTCGCGTCGCCATCGGCGGTGCATCATCACCTGACCGCGCTCGAGCGTGACGGACTGATCGAGCGCGGCTCACGCTCGTCGCGCGCAGTGCGGCTGACCACTCGCGGTGAGGCCGAGTTGACCGGCGGACGCCCGCGAGCAGTGCCCCGGGAGGCGACCGAACGCGGCCGGGTCACCCCCTTCCGCATGCCGGTGGAGCGTGACCTGCTGGCGCTGCCGGTGATCGGTGAGATCGCCGCCGGCCGACCGATCGAGGCGTACGCCGAGGGAACCGAGACGCTGGAGGTCCCGCGCTCGCTCCAGGCTCGTGACGACTCGTACGTCCTCCGCGTTCGCGGCAAGAGCATGATCGATGCGCTGATCGACGACGGCGACTACGTGGTCGTCCAGCCACAGGCGACCGCCCGCGACGGCGACATCGTGGTTGCCCTGCTCGAGGATAACGGCGTGACCCTCAAGCGGTTCTACCGCGAGAAGGACCGCATCCGCCTGCAGCCGGCGAACTCGGAGATGGAGCCCATCTACGCGTCGGAGGTCCAGGTGCAGGGCAAGGTCGTCGGCGTCATTCGCAAGCTCGGCTGATCCACCCGCTACAGACCGATGGCGGCCGGACCGGCCGCTGTACGCTGGTGACACCCGTGCGCACCATCCTCCACGCCGATCTCGACGCCTTCTACGCCAGCGTCGAGGAGCTCGACGAGCCGTCGCTTCGCGGCAAGCCCGTGATCGTCGGAGGAGACCCCGGCGGGCGCGGCGTGGTGAGTGCCGCCTCGTATGCAGCGCGGAGGTTCGGGGTGCACTCCGCGATGCCGCTGCGCACCGCCGCGCGGCTCTGCCCGGACGGCGTCTTCCTGCCGGGTCGCCCTGACCGATACCGGGACCTGTCGCGGCAGGTGATGACCATCTTCGCTGCCTACACGCCGCTCGTCGAACCGTTGAGCCTCGATGAGGCGTTCCTCGACGTGACCTCCAGCAGGGAGGCGTTCGGGAGCGGAGAGACGATCGCGCGCACGATCAAGCAGCGCGTGCTCGACGAGGTCGGGCTGGTGGTCAGCGTCGGCGTGGCGACGAACAAGCTGTGTGCCAAGGTCGCCTCGGACCTGCGCAAGCCCGACGCGCTGGTGGTGGTCCCGCCCGGCGGAGAGGCAGCCTTCCTCGCGCCATTGCCGGTGAGCCGGCTGTGGGGGGTCGGACCGCAGGCGCGGCAGGCCCTCGCGGAGTATGGGGTAGCCACCGTCGGGCAGCTCGCCGCGCTTCCCGCAGGGACGCTGCGGCGACGCTTCGGCAGCCATGGCGCGGATCTGGCGGAACGGGCTCGCGGGTTCGATCCCTCGCCGGTGGTACCCAGTCAGGGGGCCAAGAGCATCGGTCATGAACTGACCTTCGACCGCGATGTGACAGACCCGGCGCGCCTCGAGGCGACGCTGCTCGACCTGGCCGAATCGGTTGCCAGCCGTCTCCGCCATCACGACCTGGCCGCCGGGGGGGTGCAGTTGAAGCTGCGATACGAGGGATTCGAGACGATCACCCGACAGATGCCGCTGCCGAGTCAAACGCGCGAGTCCGGCCCGATCCACGCAGCCGGCGTGAGCCTGCTCCGCAAGGTGCTCTCCGCAGAGCGCGCCGTGCGCCTGATCGGCCTGACAGCGATCAACCTGGCCGATGCACAGCAGCTGACACTCTTCGATGGTGCTGACCGCAAGGATCGGCTGACGCGAAGCATCGACGCCGTGCGTGAACGGTTCGGGGAGCGTGCGATCACCCGGGCACGGCTGATCGGTCACCGCGATCGACGCCGATTCGACTTCGGCGAGCGCCCGCCAGCACCGCCAGATGACGAGTGACGCAGGGTATTGACAGCTAGAACAGATGTTCTGTACTATCGGCTTCCATTCGAACACCTGTTCAGTGCCGCGGGCAGGTAGCAGCGTAAGGAGCAGTCGACACCATGGCACTGACCCCCATCACCCCCACCCGGGCGCAGGTGCGCTGGGATCGCAAGCGTGCGCGCCCCGCAGCCGTGCGCGTCGCCGGTCGCGAGCTGACGGTCACCGCGGTTGACGCGGTACGCGACGAGACGGCCGCCTATCTCGCCGAGCGCGGCCCGCGGGTGACCTTCCTGGTGGAAAGCAGCGGGGGGCAGGCGACCCTCGTCTACGACCCGCGAGGACGACGCTGGTTCGTCGAGGCGCTCGACCTGGCGGCCTAGCTCGCGGGCTCGTACTCCACGACCCAGATTGGCCCATCGCCGCATTCGACCCGACGTGCGTCGCCACCTGGATCGGTGAGCAGGGTGCGCACCAGCCGGACCCGCTGTCCGTCGAGATCGGCGATCGGGCCGACCACCTTCGAGAGGCCGAAGGTGAACGCCCACGCCCGCACCTGGTCATGGATGCGTCGAGCCGGCTGCGACCAATCGATCGAGGCGTAGTCCTCGCCAAAGTGGCCGGCCCAGGTCACTCCCTCGGCCGGTTGCGGGTCGCCAGGGTCGCCCGCAGCGATCCGGGCCAATATGCCTGGCAGAAGGCCGATCGCGGCTGCGCCGATGCGCGGTCCGACCTGATCGATCCCATAGTCGTCGTCGTGCATCGGCACCGCTGCCTGGCCGAGGATCGGCCCGGTGTCGAGCTCGGCATCCATTCGGTGCCAGGTCACCCCGAACTGGCCGTCGCCGTCGCGGAATGCCCAGGAAAGTGGGATCGGGCCGCGGTGGCGCGGCAGCAGCGCCGGATGACAGTTCACCGATCCGAGGGACGGCACCTGGAGAGCGGCGAGCGGAATGCGCCACGGGAAGCCCCAGCACAGCACCAGGTCGGGCCGGCAGGCGCGCAGCATCGGTTCGACTGACCACTTGTCCCGCGCGATCATCAGGTCCAGCCCGCGCGGGGCGGTCTCGTCGCTGACGGGTGGACGGCCCGCCTCCGCAGGCTGGGCGCGCCGGGCGCTCAGGATGGCGACCGGCTCATGACCCAGCTCGCGCAGGACCGGCACCATGGCGTCGGCGACCGGCGGAACGGTGGTGATCAGGACGATCCGCCAGGCAGGGTCGCTCATGCAGGTGGAAGTCTAGCCCGTACAATCGCCGCGGAGGCGTCCTGCCGGGGTGGCGCGGGGCGCTTCGCGAACCGCACGAGGCCCGAGCCGATGGGCGACCCAACCCGACTCAGCGATCTTCCCCTGCGCGACCTCGCCGACCGGTTGGCCAGCCATGACCCGGTGCCCGGCGGCGGCAGCGCGGCGGCAATCGCCGGCGCCCTGGGCGCGGCGCTGGTCTCAATGGTCGTCGAACTGACGGTCGGGCGCCCCGAGTATTCCGAGCACGGAGCGGCGCTCCGCGAGATCGGGGCCGGAGCCGTCGAGCGGCAGGCCGTGCTGCTCGAACTGGCGGAGGCCGATGCCACTGCCTACGGATCGGTCGTCACCGCCCGGCGCATGCCGAAGCAGACCGATCCAGAACGCGAGTCGCGCTCCGCGGCCCTGCGCGACGCCATGGTGCAAGCGGCCGCGGTGCCTCTGCGCACGGCGATCGTCGCCTCCGAGGTCCTCGAGTTGGCGGAGCGCGTTGCGCCGATCGGCAACGGCAACGCGGTCAGCGATGCCGGTGTCGCGGCGCAGCTCGCGGCCGCCGCCGTGCGCGGGGCGCTGCTGAACGTGCGGATCAACCTGCCGTACCTCCCCGAGGACGAGCCGCTGCGCATCACCGCCGTTGCCGAGATGCGCCGCCTCGAAACGTCCACGACGGCGCGCGAGCAGGCGACGGTGTCCGCGGTCGATGCTCGGATGGGACCGACATGAGCGCACGGATCCTCGACGGGCGGGCGGTCGCCTCCCGCCTCTGGCGCGACCTCTCCGACCGTGTCGCCGACCTGCGCGAGCGTAGCGGGGCGGCCCCACGCCTGGCGATCGTACGGTTCGACGACCGCGGACCATCGGCCGTGTATGCGGGGAGCGTCGCTCGGGCCGCACGGAGTGTCGGGGTGGAGCCACACGAGGTCACCCCGCCATCCGGCGTGTCCCTCACAGACCTCGCAGGGCGGATCGGTGCCCTCAACCGCGACCCGAGCGTCGCGGGGATCGTGATCGCGCAACCGCTCCCCGCCCACCTCGATCCTTCGACGGTTGTCGCCCTGATCGACCCGGCCAAGGACGTGGACGGGGCGACGCCCCTCAATGCGGGCCGTATCGCGCGCGGTGAGCGCACCTTCGTGCCGGCCACGGCCCTGGCGGTGATGGCGATCCTGCGGAACTACGAAGTCCAGATCGCGGGCCGACGGGCGGTGGTGGTAGGCCGCTCTGCGGTGGTCGGCCGGCCGGTGGCTGCCCTGCTGGTCGCGGCCGACGCGACGGTGGTGATCTGTCATCGGCGAACGCGCAACCTGGCACGCGAGGTGCGGCGTGCCGAGATCCTGGTTGTTGCCGCTGGATCCCCGGGGCTCGTCCGCGCGGAGATGGTCAACCGGTCGGCGGTGGTTATCGACTGCGGCATCAACACCACGCCCGACGGGATCGTCGGCGACGTCGATTTCGGGTCGGTGCGCCCGGTGGTGGCCGCCATCACCCCCGTGCCGGGTGGCGTCGGCCCGGTGACCACCATGATGCTGCTGGAGCAGACCGTCGACGCCGCGGAGCGGCAGGCTGCAGAGTTCGAGCCGGCCCTTGACCGCTACGCGCTGCCGGCCGCGTCCGAGTCGATCAGACCGCCAGCCGCTCGCTGACCCAGCCCCGCGCTGTGGCAGCGTCGGGTGCGTCGAGGCAGCGCGTTGCCAGTTCCTGTGCCTCGGCCAGGGTGACCGATGCGAGCGCCCGCTTGACGGCGCCGAAGGAGGCCGGACCCATCGACAGCTCGCTGACGCCGAGTCCGGTGAGCACCACCGCGCCGACGGGATCACCGCCCATCTCGCCGCAGACCGCGACGGGGACGCCCCGAGGCGCAGCCGCCGCGACGAGACTGGCAATGCTGCGCAGCACGGCAGGATGCATCGGGTCCTGGCGCTCCGCCAGGGCCGCGTTGGTTCGATCCGCCGCGAGCAGGTACTGCGTCAGGTCATTGGTCCCAACGCTGAAGAAGGCGACCTCGGCGGCGAGTTGATCGGCGACCACGATCGCGGATGGCACCTCGACCATGATCCCGAGTTGCGGGGTGACCGCGGCACCAACCGCCGCCACCGCCTCGTCGAGCAGCGTCCGCACGCGACGGACATCCGCCAGGTCGGCGACCATCGGGGCCATGATCAGGGGCCGGGGGACGTCTGCCTCCGCCGCAGCGCGAACGACGGCACGAAGCTGGGTGGAGAGAAGCTCCGGGTCGCGTTCGGCCAGACGGATGGCGCGCACTCCCAGGAATGGGTTCGGCTCCGGCTCGAGCACGACGAAGGGGAGCGGCTTGTCGCCGCCGATATCCATCAGACGGATGACCACCGGGCGCTCGCCGAAGTCGCGCAGGACCTGGGCATACGCCGCCGCCTGGGTCTGTTCGTCGGGTGCCCGCCGGCGTCCCATGAAGACGAACTCCGTGCGAAAGAGGCCCACCCCCTCCGCCCCCGCCCGCAGGGCAGCGGACGTGTCGTGCGGGCTGCCGATGTTGGCGCCCAGCATCACCCGGTGACCGTCGGCGGTCGCCAGCAGTCGGTCGTGGAGTGCCCGTTCAGCGTCCAGCCGGGCGTCGTGCTCGGTCTCCCAGTGCGCCAGGCGCTGGCGGCCTTCGGCCCCGGGCTCCAGCATCACCAGACCGGCGTTGCCGTCCACCAGCAGCTCGGCCGCCCCGTTTGCGGCGGCGAGAAGCCCGGCCAGCCCGACGACCGCGGGGATCCCCAGCGCGCGCGCCAGGATTGCCGCGTGGGCCGTCGGAGAACCACCCTCGAGCGCAAGTCCGGCGAGCAGGGACTGATCAAGCTCAGCGGTCGTCGAGGGAGTCAGATCCCGCGCCACGAGAATCGAACGCCGGCTCAGCCGCGGCGGTGCCTCGCCGCGCACCGCGCGGGCGATGCGAGCGGCCACGTCGCGCACGTCCGCAGCGCGCGCCGCGAACAGCTCGTCCGTCAACTCCTCGAGTAGCGCTGCAGCTTCCTCGCCGGCGGCGAGAATGGCGTCATCGGCGGCCATCCCCGCAGCGATCCGCTGACCCGCAGCCTCGAGCAGCTGCGGGTCAGCGGCCATCAGCGCCTGCGCCTCCAGGATCTCCGACTCGTCGGGCAATCCGCGATCTCGCAGGCGGGCCGCCAGGAGATCGAGCTGCCGGCACGACTCGGTGACCGCGGCATCCAGACCGATGAGCGGGGCTCCGGTCCCAGATGCCGGCTCGAGCACCGCCGGTGGCGCGACCGCCATCCCCGGCGCGGCTGCGACCCCGCGCAGCGTCTTCACTCGCCGATCACCTCGGCCGTCCCCTCGCCGAGTCCCCCGGCGATGAGAGCCAACAGCGCATCGATCGCTTCGTCGGCGTCCGCGCCGGTCGCCTCGAGACGAATCTCGTCGCCGTGGCCGACCCCGAGTCCGAGGACTGCCAGCATGCTCTTCGCCGAGGCCGTCCGGCCGGGGTCGCGCGTGAGGTTGCAGAGCCGGACGTCGGCGCCAAAGCCGGCTGCGGCCCGCACAAAGCTGGCCGCCGGGCGGGCATGCAGCCCCGATCGGTTGCGGACGATGATGGTCGCCTCGGCCATCGGGTTGTCCTCAGGATTCCATCGACCGGCGCGGACCGGCCTCGAGCCGCTCGAGAATGGCCAGCGCGGTCGGTTCATCGGTCACCAATGAGTCAAGCAGTCCGGTCCGGCTGGCGCCGACGATCCCCGCCACCTTGTGCGGACCGGCGGCCACCGCAATCACTCTCGCGGCGCGATGCAGCATGTCGACCGGTGCCGCGATCGTCCGATCGGTCGATGGGTCCTCGACCACGGCCCCGTCCTCGGTGAAGAGATGGCCGACGATGTCGCCCACGACGCGGTGGTCCACCAGGCGGCGGCGCTCCTCGGGCGCAAGACGGTCCATGACCGTCCAGTAGCCGGGGTGCGCAAGCGGGCCCCCGGAGATCCCGATGATCGCCAGGGAGAGACGGGACCAGAACTCAGTGGTCGCCACGATGCTGCTCTCGCGCATGAGCGCGTTGCGCACGGCCGGGGAATCGACCCGTGCAGGCGCGTGGAGCACCAGGTGGCGTGCGCCCAGTCGTTCGGCGGCGCGGCGCGTCACTTCGTTGATGTCCAGGTGCGGCGCTCCCGGGTCGAACCCACCCACCAGCGGGACGACCGTCAGATGCCCCCGCTGCGCGGGCGGGAATGCATCGACCAGCGCCGAGACCGTGAAGCCGCCGGCGATCCCTAACACGCCGGCATCGGGGATCGTCCCCGCCACCCACGGTGCCGA
>JAOUHE010000242.1 GCA_029865285.1 Chloroflexota bacterium | reverse complement strand
GCTGCAGATACGCGCACCGTGAGCCGCTGCAGGGTGAGCACTCGCTGGTCGAGCCCAGCTCGTGATCCAGGTGTCTGCTCCTGCTCCGCCGCGCGGCGCTCCAGCAGGTGGCGGATCGCCATGAGAACCCCCCGACGCACCACGAGCTGAGCGACCACTGCCACCGCGACGATGGCCACGATCCGGAGGACGGTGCTCAGCGACGGGTCGATCTGCATGCGCGGTTACTTCTTCGCGGACTGGTAGTACGGGTTGGTGCCGGACGCGTGATCGGTGGTGTCGACGATGGCCACGATCTCGGGGACCGATCGCTTGATCGACACCTCGACCCCCTGGCGCAGGGTGACGTCGACCTGGGCGCAGCCGACGCAACCGCCGCCCATCGAGATGTACGCGGTCCCCTCGCGCACCTCGAGCAGGTCGATGTAGCCGCCATGGCTGGCGATGCCCGGGTTCACCTGCGTGTCGAGGACCTCCTGCACGCGCTGGGCCAGCGGATCGGTCCAGCCGGAGTTGGGGTTGTCGATGGCGATCGCTCCCCCGGGGGCGTTCTGGTTCAGACCGATGATCGCCCCGCGCAGCAGCTCGACGTCCGCGGCGGCAAGGTAGACCGTGCCGCCGGGCGTCTCGACCGCAATGTCGTCGGGCTCGAGTTCGTCGGGTAGGGCAAGGGTCAGCTCGTAGGCGAAGCCCGCTCCACGGCGACTTGCGATGGCCACCCGCAGGTGCGCATCGGGGCGGCCGGCACTCTTGGCAGCCGCGGCGATCTTGGCGTGCGCCTCGTCGCTGACCTGGAGGAGCGGAGCGTCGTCCATCGGGGCATCCTACAGGCATGGTCCAGAATGCGGGTATGACACGGGTCCTGCTGCTCCTCCCGACGCGGACCTACCGTACCGCCGACTTCCTCGCCGCGGCGGATCGGCTGGGAGTGGAGGTCGTGGTCGGCGCCGAGCGCCGCAACGCACTCGAATCGCTGGCCGATGGCGGGACGATGCTCGTCCGCCTCGACGACCCCGAGCGTGGGGCCGCCATGGTCGAGCGCTACGCCCGCGAGCATCCGCTCGATGCGGTGGTCGGCGTCGACGATGGCTCGACGGTGGTCGCGGCGGCGGCCGCCGAACGCCTCGGCCTGCCGCACAACCCACCCGACGCCGTCAGGCGCAGCCGCGACAAGGCGCAGACCCGCGCGGCCTTCGCAGCGGCCGGACTGGCCACCCCGACCTACGCGGTCCACTCGGCCCTGATCGACGCGCCCGCCCTCGCCACCCTGGCCGAAGCGACCCGCTACCCATCCGTGCTCAAGCCACTCGAGCGGTCGGGCAGCCAGGGCGTCATCCGGGCAGACAACCCCGAGCAGCTGGTCGCCGCCTTCCGAAGGATCGCGGTGATCCTTGGTTGCGACGTGGACATGCCGGGCGGCTCGGCGGACGGGCGTGGGCGGCACCCGAAGATCCTGATCGAGGACTTCATCCCCGGGGTCGAGGTCGCGGTTGAGGGGATCCTGCGAGGCGGCGAGCTCGAGGTGCTGGCGATCTTCGACAAGCCGGACCCACTCGACGGGCCGTTTTTCGAGGAGACCCTGCTGGTGACCCCCTCCCGGCTGAGTCTTGACCGCCAGCGGGAGGTCGAGGCTGCGGTTGCCAGGGCCACGCAGGCGCTCGGACTGCGGGAAGGCCCGGTCCATGCCGAGGTACGACTGAACGACCAGGGGACCTGGCTGCTGGAGGTCGCCGCTCGCTCGATCGGCGGTCTCTGCGCGCGGACCCTCCGATTCGGGGCCGGCGTCAGCCTGGAGGAACTGATCCTGCGCCACGCCGCCGGCCTCGAGCTTCCGGCCCACCAGCGTGAGGAAGTGGCGTCGGGCGTCCTGATGCTCCCCATCCCGCGCGCCGGACGGCTGCGCGATGTGCGCGGTCAGGCGGCCGCGGCCGCTGTTCCCCACATCGAGGGACTCTCGATCACCGTTCCCCGAGGCGAGATGGTTGTTCCGCTCCCCGAGGGAGACCGATACCTGGGCTTCCTGTTCGCGCGAGCCCCCTCGCCCGATGCCGTGGAAGTGGCGCTGCGAGCCGCTTGGGCTGCGCTCGACGTGGTCATCTCGGAGATCTGAAGCGACTGGTGCTGGGGCGTGGCGCCCGGCAATTCGGCCGTGCGTCAATGAGCATCGTTTGTCACAATCGCCGCATGGTTGCCGCTCCGCTCCCGCCCGACGAGTCGAACCGACTCGCCCAGCTCCGCGCGCTGACGATCCTGGACACGGACGCGGAGGAACGCTTCGATCGCATCACGCGTCTGGCACAGCGGCTGTTCGGGGTTCCGATCGCGCTTGTCTCGCTCGTCGACGAGGATCGGCAATGGTTCAAGTCGGTCATCGGGCTCGACGTACCA
>JAOUHE010000077.1 GCA_029865285.1 Chloroflexota bacterium | reverse complement strand
GGCGCCGATTTGCTCCCGAAGAACCTGGCGCAGCCGACGCCTCACCCGATTGCGCTGAACTGCGCCGCCGAGCGATCGCGGGGTGCTCAGCCCGACCCTTGTCGTCGAACCGTCGGTCCGCAGCGATCGCAGGACCAGCAGTCGGTTCGAGCGGGCCGTACCCTGGCGACCGAGGGCGTCGAAGTCCGCCGTGCGCCGCAACATGACGAGGGGCGGCATGGAGGGTCTCGTCGCCGTCAGACGCTCAGCTTCTCGCGCCCCTTGGCTCGACGCCGGGCCAGCACGCGACGACCGCCCTTCGAAGACATGCGGGCGCGGAAGCCATGTTCGCGCTTCCGGGCGCGCTTCTTGGGCTGATAGGTCCTCTTCATCGTCGGTGCGTGCTTCCCTCGTTCAACGGCGGCGAAGCGGGTCTGAAAACGCACGAACGGCTGGCATTCTAGCCAGCCTCACGCGATGTCTCCCTCGCGGGTACCCGTCTCACTCTGCGAGCGGATTCTACCGATGGCGCCGTAGGGGTGTCAAACCTCGGGGCGGCTTGTCGACGAATCCGTTGCCTGCTCGGAATGGCTGCTGCTACACTACCGCGACCCCCGACGCCAGAGACCCGTGACGCGGTCCATGCGCCCCGAGGGAGTCCCGTCAGGTTTCGGTGTGGCGCAGTCAGTTCGGTTGGGAGACGGCTATTGATGGATGCGAAGCAGGTGTGGCGTGCCGTCCTCGGTGAGCTGCAGGTCAGTCTCTCGCCGGCCAACTTCGAGACCTGGCTGAAGGACACGTCCCTCGTCGACCTCGATGAGAACCGCTATCGCATCGCCGCGCCGAACGGCTTCGCGCGTGACTGGCTCGACAACCGATACCGAACCCTCATCAGCCAGACGCTGGCACGGGTGGTGGGCGGATCGGTCCAGGTCGAGTTCGTGGTCGCAGACGCCCCGGGCCCGGTCCCGGCGCAAGCCGACGATGACTCGCTCCCCCTGCCTCCGGCGTCCGCCGGCGGCAACACGGTCAACCTGAGCGGGCGCTACGCCTTCAGCAACTTCATCGTCGGCAGCGCGAATCGCCTCGCGCACGCCGCCGCCCTGTCGGTCGCCGAACGGCCCGGGCACGCCTACAACCCCCTCTTCCTGTACGGAGGAGTCGGGCTTGGCAAGACCCACCTGATGCACGCCATCGGCAACGCGGTTGCGGCCAAGTTCCCCCGCAAGCGGATCCTGTACGCCACCAGCGAGAAGTTCACGAACGACTTCATCAACTCCATCCGCGAGCAGAAGATGGAGGACTTCCGGAATCGGTACCGCCGCATCGACGTGCTGCTGATCGACGACATCCAGTTCATCGCCGATCGCGAGCGGACCCAGGAGGAGTTCTTCCACACCTTCAACACGATCCACGAGGCTGGCAAGCAGATCGTGCTCTCCAGCGACCGACCCCCCAAGGCGATCACCACCTTGGAGGAGCGGCTCCGCTCCCGGTTCGAGTGGGGCCTGATCGCCGACCTGACCCCGCCCGACCTTGAGACGCGCATCGCCATCCTTCGGAGCAAGGCCGAGGACCAGGTGAACCTGATCCCGGCCGAGGTGATCGAGTTCATCGCCCGCAAGGTGGTTAGCAACGTCCGCGAGCTCGAGGGCGCGCTCAACCGGGTCGTCGCCTATGCCTCGATGTCCGGCATGCCGATCAACAACGAGTTGGCGAGCGCGGTGCTCAGCAACGTCATGTACAACCCGAAGAAGCGGTCGATTACCCCCCAGCGCATCGTGCGGGCGGTCGCCGACTACTACGGCGTGAACCTGGATCAGCTCCGGTCCAGCAAGCGCGACCGGGCCATCGTGGTGCCGCGCCAGATCGCGATGTACCTGATCCGCGAAGAAACCGATATCTCGCTGCTGCGTATCGGCGCCGAGCTCGGCGGGCGAGACCATTCCACCGTGCTGCACGCCTACGACAAGATTGCCCGAGAGTTGCTCGAAAACGATGAGATGCGTCGCGAGGTGAGCGCGGTGCGGGAGATGATCTACTCCGATTGACCGGTCAGGCGGGTGTGGACAACAGGCCCGCGGGATCGGCACCAGCGGGGCGGGTCGGGCGGTAATCCACAACGGCCCCGCGTCGGTCCCCAGCCGGTGCACCCTCCGGGGCCAATAGCCAACAGCTGCGGGGTCGGTTATCCGCAGGGCACCGGAGCACGGCGGAGCACGGCAACCCACACCGTCCACAGCACTACGAGAGACGGTGACGTAAAGGTATCCTTGACGAGTATCAGAGTGGTGTTGAACTGGCTGGTGGACAACGCCAGCCAGCCGAGGATGAGGGCTCTATGAACGTAACCGTGATGCAGGCAAACCTGGCACGGGGCCTGGGCGTCGCAGGACGCGCCGTCAGCAGCCGGGCGACCCTCCCGGTGCTGGCCAACGTACTGCTGAAGACCGACAACGCCGGGCTGAAGCTGACCGCCACCAACCTGGAGATCGGGATCAACTGCTGGATCCCGGGCAAGGTCACCGACGAAGGGGAGATAACGGTGCCCGCCAAACTGCTGGCCGACCTGGTGACATCGCTCTCCCCGACAGACCCGGTCCACCTGCAGTTCTCGGCCAAGGACCGCACTCTCAAGGTCTCCTGTGGCGGCAGCCGGTCGTCGATCAAGGGGATCGAGGCCGACGAGTTCCCGGTCGTCGCGGCCATCGGCGATTCGCCCGCCACCACGGTCGACGCGCGTGCCCTGCGGGAAGCGCTCGGCGAGGTCGTGTTTGCCGCGGCCACCGACGAGAGCCGGCCAATCCTCACCGGGGTGCTCACCCGCTTTGTGGGCAGCGTGATGACGCTGGCAGCTGCCGACAACTACCGGATCGCGGTCAGGACGGTCGGCCTCGCCAAGCCGGTTGCGCAGGAGATGACCATCGTCGTTCCGGCGCGCTCGTACGCCGAGCTGATGCGGATCCTCCCCGACGCGGAGGAGATGATCGAGATCACCGTGACGCCGAACAAGAGCCAGATCCTCTTCCACGTTGACCAGATCGACCTCGTCAGCCGGCTGATCGAAGGCCAGTTCCCGAACTACGAGCCGGTCATCCCGACCTCGCACACCAGCCGCGCCGTGGTCGACCGCGAGGCCTTCCTTGCCGGTGCCCGACGCGCGAGCATCTTCGCCCGCGACAGCGCGAACATCATCAAGGTCGAGCTGGGGGGCGAGGCCGGCGACGGGGTCTCGATCACGGCCCACGCCGCCGACGTCGGTGACGCCTCGGATGCCGTCGAGGCCGTCGTCGAGGGCCAGGCGACCACCATCGCCTTCAACGCCCGCTACCTGATCGACGTCCTCGCCAACGTCGGCGCGGAGGAGGTCGCGCTGGAGCTGTCGGGGCCGCTGGCCCCGGGCGTCGTCCGCGGGATCGGCAAGGACGAATACGTCCACGTGATCATGCCGGTCCGCACTGCGTCGTAAGGGCGCGCGACCCCGGCCGGCGCCGCGGCGGCACCGATGCGCCTGACCCGCCTCCTGCTCGAGGACTTTCGCAGTTACCCGACGGCGGAGCTGCATCCGGACGCGGGGCTGACCATCGTCGCCGGCCCAAATGGCGCGGGGAAGACGAACCTTCTGGAGGCGATCTTCGTGGCGGTTGCGGGTCGCTCACACCGCGCCGGGCCCGACACCGAGATGGTGCGCCACGGGCGCCCGTTCGGTCGCATTCGTCTCGACCTCGCCGACCCGCAGGGCAGCGCCACCGCGCGGGTGGAGCTCATCCTTCCCGGTGCAGAGGCGCCGCCGGAGATTCGCAAGCGACTGACCGTCAACGGTCTGGCCAGGCGCGTTACGTCGGTCCACGACGACGTGAGGGTCGTCCTCTTCCGACCCGAGGAGATGCTGCTCCTGGTCGGGGCGCCCGGCGAGCGCCGCCGGTTCCTGGACGCGATCCTGGCGCAGCGTGACCGCCGGGCGGCCCGCGACCTCGGCGAACTGGCTCGAGTCCTCGCCCAGCGGAACGCGCTGCTCCGCTCGATCCGGCGCGAGGAGGCGACCAGCAACGGGCTCGTCTTCTGGGATGAGGCGCTGGCCACCGTTGGCGGCCGCGTGACTGCGGCTCGGCTGCAGTTGGTCCGCGACCTCGACGACCGGCTCCCTGCCCTCCATGACGCTGTTGCGCCCACTGACGAGATCGGCGATCGCGTGCGACTCGTCTACGTGGACACGCTGAAGGACGCGTGGACCGACCGCTCGGTCGAGCCGTCCGCCGACGAGCTCGCAGCAGCCTATCGTCGCCGCCTGGCGGACGTGCGGCAGAAGGAGCTCTGGAACGGTGTCTCGCTGGTCGGGCCACAGCGAGACGACCTGCGTGTCGAGCTGGGAGGGCGCGAGGTGGCGACCCATGCCAGCCGCGGCCAGCAGCGGACAATCATCCTTGCCCTCAAGCTGGCCGAGCGTGACCTCCTGTCTGTCGGCGGGCCAACGCCGATCGTCCTGCTCGACGATGTCTTCAGCGAGCTCGATGCGGAGCGTTCCGAGCGGCTGCTGGGCCTGCTCCTCGAGCGCGGCCAGGTGCTGGTCACGATGGCGGACCTGTCCGCCCTCCCGGCCGGACGCCGCGGGGTGGCGATCTGGCAGGTCGGGGAGGGGCGTCTCTCCGTGGCGCCACGCGTCGCGTGAGCCGCACCGAGGAGGCCGCCTCAGCGGTCCAGCGCGCCCTGCTGACCTGCGTGGGGCCCGGCGCCGCCGAGCAGATCGCCCAGGCGCAGGCCCGGTTGGCCTGGGCCGAGGTGGTGACAGCCGCCGGCCTGGAGCGCGGCGCCATGCAGTCGCGGCTGATCCGGGTGAGGAATGGCGTTGCCGAGGTCGAGGCGTCGGAGCCGATCCTTGCGCAGGAGCTGAACCTGCGAGGCGACGCCCTCGTGCACACCGTCAACGGCCGCATGGCCGGGCGCCCGGGAGCGACGATCGTCCTGTCCCGCATCGCCGTATCGGTGGGTCGTTCGGGTCCGGGCCGCTCCCTATAATCGACGGCGTCCCGCCTCCTCCCAGCCACCGCTCGAGCGCAGCCCAATGAGCAATCGCCTCTCGACCCGCATCGGCCTGCCGGCGGCCGACGAGCGCGGAGTCGGAGCGCTCGACATCGTCCGTTTTCGTGAGCCCGCGACGGGAGCCGAGGCGCGCACCAAGGGCTCCCTCTTCGTCGTGGCGCAGCTGACCGGCGGAGCCGCTCCCCTGGCGAATGCGGCCAGCGAGGCGCTGGAGGCGCTCGAGCGCGACTACTACTACGACATGTCGGTCGGCGCTTTGGGCGCCCTCTCGAAGGCCTTGGCGGGGGCGAACCGCCGCCTCTTCCACCAGCGCGGCCGCCTGGGGATCCCCCGCCGTGGAGCGGTGAGCATCGTTGCCCTGGTGGTCCGTGGCCGCGAAGGGCATGTGGCGAAGCTGGGCCCGGCCGCTGCCGTCATCGTCCGCGGCGGCCGCATGTACGAGTTGCCGCCACCACCGACGGCGGCCGAGGAGGATCCCCGGATACGGATCCGGCAGGTCGCCGAGACGCTAGGGGAGGCGCTCGAGGTTCAACCCTTCACCTGGCAGGGCGAGCTGACACCGGACGACCGGATCGCCCTCCTGTCGCGCAACCTGGCCGACGTGGTCGGCACCGATGAACTGCAGCAGGCCATCTCGACGCTTCGCCCGGCGGCTGCCGTGGAGCACCTCCAGCAACTCTTCCGCATCAGGGGTGGCGTCGGCTCCGATGGCGTCCTGGCCCTGGAGGTGATCGAGTTGGCGGCGACGGCCACCAATCGTCAGCTCCAGGCGGTGCGTCCGGCCGAGCCGCTGGCGGGCCTGCCCGACCACAGCCCGGTCCCCCTGGCCGATGCGATCGGCGCCGGGCTCCACCGCGCCGGAGATGCGATCGACGGAGCGCAGGCTCTCGTCGCCAAGGGGATCCTGTATGGGGTCAACATCCTGCTCGCCTTCGTGCCGCGACGGCGACCGGCCTACCCGACCTCGATTCCGCGGACGGCGCTTCGCGAGGAAGGCCGCCGCCGCCGCCTCGGGCTGCTGGGGATGGCGGGGGTGGCGGCGCTGATGGCCGTGGGGGCGTCCGTGGCGAGCCTCCCAAATCCCGACCCGACCGATGCCATCCTGCGGGCCAGCCTCGCGCGCGCTGCGGTGGTCGAAGCCCAGGACCTTGTTGCGGCGGTCAGTGAGCGTGTCGGCGGACGCGACCTGGTCGACCGCGATCCAGCGACGGCGACGGAGTTGCTGACCGCTGCCGGAGTCGCACTCCAACGCGCGGCCGACGCGGGAGTCTCGGCGGCCGATCTTGCACCCCTCGAGCGTCGCGTGGATCGAGGGCTCGACGCGGTATACGCGGTGACGCGGCTGTCCGAGGCGAGCACCGTCGTCGATCTGGGCGCGGCCTTCGCCGACATCGATCCGCTCGACATGGCGCTCGCCAGCGATGGCTCGCTGTGGGTGATCGAACTGGCGCGCGGCCGGATGGTCCGGATCGACCCGGTGACCGGGGATGCGACGGTGGTCTATCGGTCCGGCCAGGAGCTCGACGGCGGAGTTGCCGGGGCGCCGTGGATGCTGGCCACGGCAGCGACCGACGTGGTGCTCATTGATCGACAGCGGCAGGCGTGGCGCTTCGACCTGGTCGAACAGGTCGCGCATCAACTTGTCATGCGTGGTCTCGATGCCGTATCCGCCAGCAGCCACCTGTTGGCAGCGCTCCAGCACCGACCGCCGCTGGAGATCTTCAACCTCTACCTGGTGGATGCCGCGGCGGACGAGGTACGCAAGTGGTCGTCGGGAACCATCGTCCCCGTCACGTATCCGACCGACCCCGAGCAGTTCCTGTCCGAGGCGCCGGACCTCGCCGCCGGTGCCGCTCGCGACGTCCTGGTCGACGCCAACCTGTGGCTGCTGCATCCGGGCACAGTGACCCGTGTCAACTTCGGCACGCCGCTCATCCAGGAGGACTACTCCCTGGATCCGCCACCCGATGCGGCGATTCGCCAGCCGCTCGGCTACACGCTGCTCGACGGCGCGACGATCGGGGAGCGGGAGCTGTTCTACGTGTACGACGCGGCCAACGCGCGGATCATCGCCTTCCAGCGTGCCGACGGCGCCTTCGTGCGCCAGTGGCTGGCCCCGCGCGACGGCGCCGAGTCCGGCCTGCTCGCAACGGTCGTGGCGATGACCGTCACTTCGGTCGCCGACGGTCCGCCGGCCGCCTACCTCCTGACGCCGGACCGCATCGTCCGCATCGTCCTCGAGTAGGCTCCTCTAGAATCGGCCGGTGAGGCTCATTGAGATGGTCGTGGAGAGCGTGCGCGTGCACATGCTCTCCAGCCAGCACGTGGTCATCCTGAAGGAGTCGGACCGGGACCGATATCTCCCAATCTGGATCGGTCCGTCCGAGGCGAACGCCATCGCCATGCGTTTGCAGGGACTCAACGCCGAGCGTCCGCTCACGCATGACCTGCTGGTCAGCATCGTCGGGACGCTCAACGCATCGGTGAACCGGGTGGTGGTCACCAGTGTGACCGAGGGGACGTTCCACGCACGCCTCTACGTGGAAGCGGCTGACGGCAGCGAGGCCGAGATCGACTCGCGGACCAGCGACGCGATCGCGGTGGCGGTGCGCACCGGCTCCACGATCTATGTCGATGAGCGCGTCCTCGACGAGGCGGGGGTCGAGCCCGACCGGCCCGAGGCGGGCGACGACCCGGACGAGAAGCTGGCGGTCTTCCGCGAGTTCATCAACTCGCTCGACGTCGACCTCGGCGGTGGCGAGAAGGGCCCTCCCCGCGAGGAGCTCGGCAGCTAGGCCTTCGTGCGCGTCCCGAGGAC
>JAOUHE010000241.1 GCA_029865285.1 Chloroflexota bacterium | reverse complement strand
CGCTCGGACTCCTGGCGCTGATGCACCAGGCCGGAATGCGGGTGCCGGCCGCCGAGGGCGCGCGGATGCCCGTCTTCACCCGGGTCATGGCCGACATCGGTGACGAGCAGAGCATCGCCCAGTCGCTGTCAACCTTCTCCAGTCACCTGCGCAACGTGATCCGCTTCGTCGAGGCCGCCGAACCGCAGAGCCTGGTGCTCCTCGACGAGATCGGGGCCGGCACCGATCCGACCGAAGGCTCGGCGCTGGCGATGGCGGTCGTGGAGCGCCTGCTCGCCGCCGGCGCGACGGTGGCCGCCACCACGCACTACGCCGAGCTCAAGGTCTTCGCAACGCAGCACGAGATGGTGACGAACGCCGCCGTCGCCTTCGATGTGGCCACGCTGCGGCCCACGTACCGGCTGGAGATCGGGTTGCCTGGCAAGTCGCAGGCGTTTGCCATCGCCGAGCGCCTCGGGCTGCCGGCGGACATTCTCCGCGACGCACGATCGCGACTCACCGCCGGCCACGTCTCTATGGAGGAGACTCTGGCGGCCATCGCGCAGGCCGGGGTCGAACGCTCTGCTGAGCTCGAGGAAGCGCAGGCGGAGCGCCGAGCCGCCCTCGAAGACCGCGAACTTGCCAGGACAGGCGTCGCCCGAGCACGACGGGAGGCGGCCGCGATCCTGGCCGATGCCAGAAGCGCTGCCGACGAGCTCCTCGCCCGAGCGGAACGCGAAGTCGCGGACGCTCGCCGCGAGCTCACGCGCCAGCGCAACCTGCGCCCCGCTCGCGGTACCGCGACGACAGCTGCCGCGGCACTCGAGCACGTTGCCTCCGGCGTGGCGCGCGTCCGCGCAGAGGCCTCCTCAGCCGCTCCCGAGACCGCCGGGGAGACGGATGCGCATCTCGCGGCGGAGCAGCCCCGCATCGGGCTGTGGGGCCGGAGCCGTACCCTCGGTACTGATGGTCGGATCATCGAGGTGAGCGGCCGGACCGGTCGGGTCACGCTCGAGACCTACGGAGCGCGCCTGGTCGTACCCGGCGATGATGTCGACGTCGTCCCCGAGCCGCCAGCCGCGCCGGCGCCCCGTGACGAGCAGGCGGCTGCGCTGCGACAGCGCGCGGCCAGCCGGATCTCTCCGCGGCTCGACCTTCGGGGCGAGCGCGTGGAGGCCGCGCTCGAGCAGCTGTCGGCCTATCTCGACGAAGCCCTGCTGGCCGGCCTCGACGAGGCGGTCATCGTGCATGGCGCGGGGACCGGCGCGCTCAGACGCTCGATCCGTGAGCGGCTGGCTGAGCACCCACGTGTCCGCAGCACGCGCCCGGGTCGACGCGAAGAGGGCGGCGACGGAGCGACGGTCGCCGAGTTCTAGGAATGTCCCTGCGCAGCGGTTAGGGTGCAGGGCTCGGGCTTGGCAGCGGCGACGGCGTGGGGGTATCGGTGGGCAGGGCGACCGGTGTCGGGCTCGGCGTCGGGGAGGGGGATGGCGTCGGGGAGGGGGATGGCGTGGGAGTGGAGGTTGGAACCTCTCCGGGCGTGCACTCCTCGGTCGGCGCCAACGGAGCGTCCAGCGGTGGGGCGGGCGAGCGGCGCAGGGTCGACTCGTTGCCGATGAAGCGCTCCAGCCACGCGATATTGGCCGCCTCCCAGGTGGGGTGGCCGCCCTCCCAGCCGGTGAGATCCAGGTAGACCCGTTCGTCGGGGATCGGCGGCGCGGGCGTGGCGTCCGGATCCTGACTCGCCGACGGCAGCGGGGTTGCGGTGGCGAAGTCGCCGCAGCCGTCCTGCCAGATCTTGCCGGTCTCCGCCTCGACCCGCAGCAGCCGGTGCAGCGAGTCCCGCTGCGTGGGGGCGCGGCCCTCTGCGAAGACCTCGGTCAGGGTGTTCACCGTGTCGTCACCGGGAAGGAGGCCGCTCATCACGTCGACCGACATCTCGACGACGCCGGCCGGGCGCGGGAAGTCCCGCAACGGTATCTCGTTGAGCGTTGCCACCTCGGACATGTACGCGTGCCAGATGAATGTCGGACCGTCGCCGGCAAAGACGGCGGAGATCGCGGTGTTGTCGCTATTGCCGACCCACACGGCGGTGACGATCGCACCATCGGCCACCGTCGGATCCGGATCAGGGGCCAGGTAGCCGAACGCCTGGAGATCGACGAAGTCGTTGGTGGTGCCGGTCTTGAGGGTCGCCGGTCGGCGGCCCGCATCGGTGCGGAGCGCGAAGCGGCCGCCCCACCAGACGTTCTGGGATGGATCGGTGTTGTCGGCCAGGATGTCGGTCACGAGGTAGGCTGCCGGCTCCCCAATGACTCGTTCCGGCTGCGGGCCGTCGGTGCTGCGGTCATAGATCACATTGCCATCGCGGTCGGCGATCGACGTGATCACGTACGGTTCCGCCAGCATGCCGCCGT
>JAOUHE010000076.1 GCA_029865285.1 Chloroflexota bacterium | reverse complement strand
CGACCGAGGCCGTCTACCCGTGCGGCACCGAGGAACTGGCACTCGAGGTCGCTGGGCTGGTGCGTGAGGCCCCTGATCCGGGTCGTGCGGTGATCGGCATGAAGAACCACGGCGTCACGATCACCGGTCCCACCCTGGACGAGATCCTGCAGCGGGTCGGGCCGCACATCGTGCGTCGCGTCCCGATGAGCTGACCGCCGCCGGGATGCGCGGCCTCGGCCTGCGGGTGGGTTCGTCCGCGCTGAACTACCGGGCGCTCCGCGCCTTCGGGACGCGCGTGCCGCGCTGGACGGGCGGCCGGCTGCCATGGCTCGGCCTCTTTGACTACACGCTGCGGGAGCTTCCCGGCGCCGACTGGGTCCGGCTCCGGCCGCTCCTCTCGGGGATCTGCGGATCGGACCTCTCTCTGCTTACCGGCAGGTCGACCGCGATCCTGTCCCCCTTCAACTCGTTCCCTGCGATCCTCGGCCACGAGGTGGTGGCGCGCGTCGAAGAGGCCGGCGCGGCTTCAGGCGTGCAGATCGGCCAGCGCGTCGTGCTCGACCCGATCATCTCGTGCACCATGCGCGGCCTCGACCCCTGTTCGGGCTGCCTCGAAGGGACCGCGGCCCTGTGCCGCCACGCAGCCGAAGGAGCACTGGCGCCGGGGATGCTCATCGGCTTCTGCCGCGACCTGCCGGGGGGTTGGTCCGAGGGGATGCTCGCTCACGCCAGCCAGCTCCATCCGGTGCCCGATCAGCTCAGCGACGAGGCCGCCGTCCTTGTCGAACCTCTCGCCTGCGGGTTGCATGCCGCTCTTGCACAGCCACCAGCAAAGGAAGATCGGGCGCTGGTGATCGGTGGCGGAGCGATCGGGCTGGGCACGCTCGCCGCCCTTCGGATGATCGCACCGGATACCGAGACGACGATCGTCGTGCGGCACCCGCTCCAGGCGGAACTCGCGAGGAGCCTTGGAGCCCATAACGTGTTCACCGACCATGGCGGGACGGGCGCCCTCCGGGCCGCTGTCGAGATCGGGGGCGCACGCGAGCACCCGACCCTGGTCGGAAAGGCGACCCTGACGGGTGGCTTCGAGGTCGTGTACGAGTGCGCCGGCAACGCGGCCAGCCTCGAGGCCGCCCTCCGCGTGACCACCCCGCGTGGGCGGCTTGCCATGATCGGTTCAGTCGGCGAGGTGGACGGGCTTGATCTCACGCTCGCCTGGGCGCGCGAACTTCGGATCACCGGGAATTACGTGTACGGACGGGAGACATCGGTCCCGGGGCAGCCGCACACCATCGATCACCTGATGGCGCTGCTCGCCGCTGCGGGAGCCCCGGCCGTAGACGGGCTGGTCACGCACCGCTTCCGCCTGGACGACTGGCGGACCGCCATGCGAACCGCGATGGCCCGTGGACAGCGCGCGGCGATCAAGGTCGTCTTCGACCACCGCGCCGCCTGATGTCCTATCCTGCTCTCGGACGGTCGGTGCAGCCGCTGCCGTTCGGCAGACTGAACCGTCGAAGAAGGGAATGACACATGCCTGACAACGCGATCGGCCTCGTTCTGCTGCTCGCCGGACTTGCATTCCTGCTCGTCGTTATCACGAGCACGGTGCACATCGTTCGTGAATACGAGCGGCTTGTCGTCTTCTTCCTGGGACGCCTGCAGGGCGCGCGCGGACCGGGACTTGTGCTGCTCATCCCCTTCATCCAGACCGCCGTCAAGGTTGACCTGCGGGAGCGGTTTCTGGAGGTGCCGCAGCAGACCTGCATCACCAAGGACAACGCGCCCATCAGCATCGACTTCCTGGTGTACTCCAAGGTCTTCCAGCCCGATGTCACGGTGACCGCGGTGGTCGACTTCACCGGCGCTTCGCAGGCGCTGGCCGCGACCACCCTGCGTGCAGTGATCGGCGATATCCCGCTCGACGACGTGCTTGCCAAGCGCGAAGAGATCAACAACGTCCTTCGCTCCAAGCTCGACGAGGTGACGCATCGCTGGGGCGTGAAGATCACGAGCGTCGAGATCCGCGAGATCGTGCCGCCGCGCGACATCCAGGACGCGATGAATCGCCAGATGAGCGCCGAGCGCAACCGTCGGGCCAACATCACCGAGTCGGAGGGAACGCGCCAATCGACCATCAACGTGGCCGAAGGCGACAAGCAGAGTGCGATCCTGCGTGCCGAGGGCGAGCGACAGGCCCAGGTGCTGCGTGCCGAGGGCTTCAGCAACGCGCTGAAGACGATCTTCGAGGCGGCCAAGGGGGTCGATCAGAAGACGATGGCGCTCCAGTACCTCGAAGCGCTCAAGGCGCTTGCCGCGGGCAGCTCCACGAAGTGGATCGTGCCGATGGAGCTCGCCGAGCTCACCCGACCGATCGCCGGCGCGATGCGGGCCGCTCGGGAGGCAAGCGACGGCTGATCCGGCGACACGCCGCGGCCTCGCAGCGTGGCTGGGGAGGATCGCGGCAGCGGGGGCGCTTGGCTACCTTGGCTTCGTTACGGTTGAGGGGTCACGGCGGATCGTGCGCCCGGGCCGGCGGCCCTTCGAGCCGGCCGAGGGAGCACCGGCCACGCCCGGGGCACTCGGGCTGGCGTACGAGGACGTCCGATTCACCACCGATGACGGCGTGACCCTCTCCGGCTGGCTGATCGGTGCGGGACGGGAGACGCGCGCGGCGGTCGTCCTGATGCACGGTTTCAGCTGGCACAGGCTGCCCTGGCTGGCAGCCTTCGTGCCGTGGCTCCAACGGCAGTATCACGTGCTGCAGTTCGACTTTCGTGGGCACGGCGACTCCGACGAGGCACCGATCACGCTGGGCACGGCTGAGCAGCGAGATGCCGCCGCCGCCGTCCACTTCCTGCAGAGCCGCGGCCTCGGCCCGATCGCGCTGATGGGGATCAGCATGGGCGGCTCCGTGGCGATCATGGCTGCGCCGGACCTGCCCGTGGCGGCCGTCGTGGCGGACGCTTCGTACGGCGAACTGCACGACCCGATCGGCAACCGGATGGCCGACCTCGGCTTCCCGATGCCGCGCCTCGGCTCACGCCTGGCGGTGGCGGCGGCCAGCCTGCGGTCCCGGGTGCGGCTGCGATCGCCGCTCAACCGCGTGGCGCAGATCTCGCCGCGCGGCCTCCTGCTCATCTCGCCCGACCAGGATCGGCTGGTGAGCCCGCGCCAGTCGGAGCGCCTGTATGCGGCGGCGGGGGAGCCGAAGGAGCTGTACAGCGTTCATGGCGCGGGTCACGCTGACGCACATGCGGTCGGAGGCGCCGAGTACGAGCGGCGGGTGCTCGACTTTCTGAGGCGCCACCTCGATGGGGTCGCGCCCGTATAATCGCGCGGACCTCCCCTTTCCAGCAGCGGAGTCTCGCATGCCCGGCACCAAGGTTTTGGTCGTCGACGACGATCTCAACATCCAGCGCGTCCTTGTGTTTGCCCTCAAGCAGGAGGGATACGACGTCATCGTCGCCTCCGATGGGGCCGCCGGTGTCGAGATGGCCCGCGACGCGCAGCCGGACCTGATCCTGATGGACGTGGCGATGCCGAAGCTGGATGGCTACGCTGCCACGCAGCAGATTCGAGCGGCCGAGCAGGGGCGGCGCGTGCCGATCATCATGCTCACCGCCGAAGCCGACGTGGGGCAGCGGGTGAAGGGCCTCCGCGCGGGCGCCGACGACGACATCGTCAAGCCGTTCCACCCACTCGAGCTGATGGCACGCATCAAGGCGCTGCTCGCCCGGGGCGGCACGGCCACCGGAAGCGCCGATGAGACGCCGACGCTCGGACGGCTGGGTCTCTTCTACCCGGCCAAGGGTGGCGTGGGGAATACCACCATTGCGATCAACACTGCCATCGCCCTGAGCCGCGAGTTGAAGCGCAAGACTGCGCTCATCGATGCGAACCTGCAGTTCGGCGACCTTCGCGTCTTCCTCGATCTCGGTCTCGACACCGCGTCGATGGTCAACGCGGTCAGCGAAACGGATCTTGATGCCGACCTACTGCGCAAGCTGATGGTCCGCCACCGATCCGGAATGGACCTGCTCCTGGCGCCTCCATCGCCTGAGTCGGCGGACATCGTGGTCGAGCGACAGCGTCTGGCACCGGCCGTGGTGACGAACATCCTGGCGCTGGCTCGGCGGATCTACGACTTCACCCTGGTGGACATGTCGCAGGCGATCGACGACTTCAATCTGCAGCTGTTCGACGAATCGGACGTCATCTTCGTGGTGATGACCGCCGACCTTTCCTGCCTGAAGAACGTCCGCCTCGTGCTCGAGACGATGGACAGCCTCGGCTACGAGAAGAGCAAGGTTCAGCTGGTCCTGAACCGATCGAACGCGTACACCGGCATCAACGTGAGCAACGCCGAGTCGGCGCTCGGGCGGAAGATCGACTACCAGATCATCAACGAGTATCGAGCCGCCATCAGCGCCCTGAATTCCGGTGAGCCGTTCATGTCGAGCCGCCCGGAACAACCACTCGGGAAGAGTGTGCTGGCGTTTGCCACCGCGCTCGAGAAGGACGCCATCGCGGCTGCGTCTGCGCCACCTGATCGATAAGGCGCCCCTAACGTCCCGGTAAGCCCCGTCGCGTAGGTTCACCGCGCCGGTCGCCGCCGGAATCTGGGAGGCGAGCAGGTGCGCGACCGGCACCTTCATCGGTCCATTCCATCACCTGGTCGCCTCCGCGGGGAGGTGCTGCCCGTGCTGGCGGAGACGCTCAGTGCGTCGATCCTCGGAGTTGACGGGGTCCCGGTCCGTGTCGAGGTGGACGTCGCCTTCGGGCTGCCCGCGCTGACCATCGTCGGGCTGGCCGGAAGCCAGGTGCAGGAGGCTCGCGAGCGGGTGCGCAGCGCGCTGCGCAACAGTGGCTTCGAGGTGCCGGCGCGAAGAATCACCGTCAACCTTGCCCCGGCCGATCTCCCGAAGGATGGCACGGGGTATGACCTGGCGATCGCGGTCGGGATCCTCGCCGCGTCCGGGCAGCTACCGCGCCACGATCACCTGTCTGCGACGGCCCTGGTCGGCGAGCTGGCCCTTGACGGCGCCCTGCGCCCCGTGGCCGGAACGATGGCGCTGGCGGCAGCGGTCCGCGACGCCGGGGTACCCGAGATGATCGTGCCGGGAGGATCGGTCGGTGAGGCGGCCACAGCGGGCGTACGCGCCTATGGCGCCGTGACGCTGGGGCAGGCGATCCGCCACCTAGCCGGCCTGGAGGTGATGGCGCCGGGTCCGGCCGAGCTGCCGGCCTCCCTCCCCGAGCGAGCGGCGGGCCCGGATCTCGCGGAGGTCGATGGTCAGCAGGTCGCGCGCCGGGCACTCGAGATTGCCGTGGCCGGGCACCACAACCTCGTTCTCTGCGGCCCGCCGGGGATCGGGAAGACCCTGCTGCTGCGCAGCGCTGCCGGCCTGCTGCCCCCGCTGGAGGACGACGAGGCGGTCGCCGTCAGCCGTATCTATTCGGTCGCCGGACTGCTCGACCGTCGGACCCCGCTGGTTCGTGCCCGCCCGTTCCGCGCACCGCACCACACGATTTCGACGCAGGCGCTGGTCGGTGGCGGGCCACGGGTGCGTCCGGGTGAGGCCTCGCTCGGGCACCGCGGCGTCCTTCTGCTCGATGAGACGCTGCAGTTCCGCGCGGACGCGCTCGACGCGCTGCGCGAGCCGCTCGAGTCGGGAAGCGTCACGATCGCCCGGGTCGAAGGAGCGCTCAGCCTGCCGGCCAGGTTCACGTTGCTGGCGGGGTTCAATCCGTGCCCTTGCGGCTGGCGCGGATCGCCCGGCCGTGCGTGTACCTGCGAAGACGCGGCAGCACGCCGATACGCTGCGCGCCTCTCCGGACCGCTGCGAGATCGGATCGACCTGTGGGTCACGATGGCCGAGCCCGAGCGCCAGACGACGGGCATCGCCCGGGGTTCGCGGCCACCCGAGGGGAGCAACCCGGTCGCCGCTCGCGTGGCGGTCGCGTGGCGTCGGCAGCTGGACCGCCAGGGTCGAGCGAACGCGGAACTGCCCGCCCCACAGTTCGATGAGCAGCACGGCTTCGCGGCTTCGTTTCTTGAACTGCTCGCACGCCGCGGCCGCCGATTCGGGCTCTCGCCCCGGCGGATGCACCGCACCGCGCGCGTCGCCCGAACCGTGGCTGACCTGGAGGGCGAAGCGACGGTCAGCGCACTTCACCTCGACGAGGCCCTGCGCTATCGCGCCGTGGCCCTGCCGTGATCGGAGTGGGGCCGGCCGGACCGATCGTCGGTGCGACACCGGAGGGGGCGCCGGGTCCGGCCGCTGACGGATCAAGCCCGAGGGCGCAGCCGCGCGAGAGAGGCGGCTGGAACACGCTGGAGCTCAGAGATCTCGATCCGATGGCCGAACGACCGTTCTGGGTGACGCTGGCGCAGTTGCCCGGTGTCGGGCCGGTGGGCTTTGCGCGACTGCTGCATCGATTCGGCAGCACCCGCGCCGCGTGGGCGGCCGGCGCGGAGTTGCTGACTGTTCTCCCGCGCGTCGCCGACGATGGGAATGCGGCGCTGCGCCGTCTGCGGCGCGAGGGTCCGCCCGCAGTCCTGGCGCGCGTCGAGCGCGCCACAAGACTGGCAGGCGGCGAGGTGCTGACGGCGCTTGACGCGACCTACCCGCGCGCACTCGCGGAGATCGACCCGCGGCCACCGGTCCTGTACGTGGCCGGCGACGGAGATGCGTTTGAGGCCCCTGGGGTCGCGATCGTCGGGACGCGTCGGGCGACCGGGTACGGGCGGGCATGCGCCGCGGATCTTGGTGATGAGCTGGCGCGGGCCGGGGTGACGGTCATCAGCGGCCTGGCGCTCGGAATCGACGGCGAGGCTCACGCTGCCGCGGTTGCCGCCGGCGGGCGCAGCATCGGCGTGCTGCCCTCTCCGTTGGATCGGGTCTATCCGCCCCGCCACCGTGAGCTCGCCCGCCGCATGCTGGCCAGCGGTGGGGCGCTCGTCTCGGAGCTCGCCGCGGGCCAGTCCACCGGCCGGCCGGACTTCGCGCGTCGGAATCGCATCATCGCCGGCCTTGCGCGGGCCGTCGTGGTGGTCGAGGCGCCGGATCGGTCCGGGGCACTCCTCACCGCGGCCGCCGCCGTGGATTACGGTCGCGACTTGCATGCAGTGCCCGGGCCGATCGATGCCGTCGCGTCGTCGGGCTGCAATCGGTTGATCGCCGACCACCTGGCCGCGCTGGTCACCTCGTCGGCAGCGCTGCTGCATGCGGTTGGGGCGAGGTCCGGTGCGCGGCCGGTGAGTGTTGCCACCCTCTCGGAAGCGGAGGGCCTGGTGCTCGGCGGACTCCTGCGACGCTCCGCGTCGATCGAGGAGCTGATCGGTCGGACCGGCCTTCGCACCGGGGTTCTGGCCAGCGCGGTGACGCTCCTTGAGGCCCGAGGACTGGTCGACAATTACGGCGGGGCGACCTTCCATCCGACCCCCGCGGCACGGCGCATCGGGGCCGCAGCGGACCGCGCGCGGTGAATCACCGGTATACTCCGACCGCCATTGGGGCAACCGTGCGCTGTCCGCGACACACGGCCCGCCCATGACAGGAGTCCTGGTCTATTGCTTTCCATCCGCAGCATTCGCGCGACATCGCGTGCCCCGCTGGCGTCAGTCGCGCGCCAGGTGCGCCGTCATCGAGCCATCACTCGAACGTCGGTCGCAGCCCTGGCCCTCGCCGTCGCCACCACGGTCTCCGCAGGCGGCAACGCCACAGCCGGACTTGCGGCCGTCCTCGCTCCACCGGCATCCATCCTGCCCGGCAACGTCGGGCGGGGGATCGGTACGCTCGACCCGGTGGAGCTTGTCTTCGGTCAGTCGATGGATGCCTCGTCGGTGGCGGCTGCG
>JAOUHE010000075.1 GCA_029865285.1 Chloroflexota bacterium | reverse complement strand
CCTCCCGTGGGGCGTCCAGACCGATGACAACCTGGACCTCGACGAGTCCGAGAAGGTGCTCCACGAGGACCACTACGGCCTCGAGAAGCCCAAGGAACGGATCCTGGAATACATGGCCGTGCGCAAGCTGGCCGAGAAGATCCGAAGCCCGATCCTGCTTTTCGTCGGTCCGCCCGGCGTCGGCAAGACCTCGCTCGGCAAGAGCATCGCGCGAGCGATGGGCCGCAAGTTCGTGCGGATGAGCCTGGGCGGCATCCACGACGAGGCCGAGATCCGCGGGCATCGGCGCACCTACATCGGTGCCCTGCCGGGACGCGTCATCCAGAGCATCAAGACGGCTGGCAGCAGCAACCCGGTCTTCATGCTCGATGAGATCGACAAGGTGGGGATGGATTTCCGCGGCGACCCGTCATCGGCGCTGCTGGAGGTGCTGGATCCCGAGCAGAACAACAGCTTCCAGGACAACTACCTGGAGGTGCCGTTCGACCTGTCGCGGGTCCTGTTCATTGCCACGGCCAACATGGTCGATACCATCCCGGCCGCCCTCCGCGACCGGATGGAGATCATCCCGCTGCCCGGCTACACCCAGCTCGAGCGGTTGCGCATCGCGGAACGCTTCCTGATGCCCAAGCAGCTGGAGAATCACGGGCTGACGCCCGAGAACCTCTCGATCACCGAGCCGGCACTGGTGCGGCTGATCCAGGCCTTCACCCACGAGGCCGGGGTCCGCAACCTCGAGCGCGAGATCGCCAACGTGGCGCGCAAGGTGGCGCGCAAGGTGGCCGGTGACGCATCAGTCAAGGTGGTCGTCAAGCCCGAAGAGCTGGAGACGTATCTCGGCCCGGCACGCTTCGACTACGGCGAGCTGGACGCCGAGGATCAGGTCGGCATGGCCACCGGTCTGGTCGTCTCGGATGCGGGCGGCGACATCGTCCAGATCGAGGCGACCCGCATGGAAGGCAAGGACGAATTCATCCTCACCGGCCAGCTGGGCGACGTGATGAAGGAGTCAGCGCGCGCCGGCCTGTCGTACATCCGCGCGCGGACCAAGGAGCTGGGGATCGACCCGACCGTCTTCGAGAAGCAGACGCTGCACATCCACGTCCCGGCCGGTGCGACCCCCAAGGACGGCCCGTCGGCCGGCGTCACCATGGCCACGGCGGTAGCCTCGCTGCTCACCGGGCGACCGGTACGCCGCGATCTGGCGATGACCGGCGAGATCACTCTGCGCGGGCGCGTGCTGCCCATCGGCGGGCTGAAGAGCAAGCTGCTGGCGGCGCACCTGGCCGGCGTGAGCATCGTGCTCATCCCCAAGCGCAACGAGAAGGATCTCATCGACGTGCCGGAGGACGTGCGCAGCCAGCTGCGGATCATCCCGGTCGAAACGATGGATCAGGTGCTGGCCGAGGCGCTGATCGACGCGCCGCGGCCGGCTGCCCGCATCAAGGCGGAGCGAGCTGCACGCCAGAAGCGTGTCGCTCCACCCTCGGGGCGTGCTCCGCGCGGAGCGAAGCGATCGCCGGACAAGCCGGTGTTGCCGATTCCCGGCGGTGAGGCCCCGGTCGACCAGCCGCCGGCGAGCACCGCCTAGTCGGTATCGGTCAGGGGGTCCGGATGGACTACAAGGACTACTACGCGCTCCTGGGCGTGCCTAAGACGGCGTCACAGGCCGACATCAAGAAGGCCTATCGCCGTCTCGCGCGTGAGCTCCATCCGGACCGCAACCCTGATGACGCAGCCGCCGAGCGCCGCTTCAAGGATGCCAACGAGGCGCATGCCGTCCTCTCCGATCCGGCGAAGCGAAAGCAGTACGACGAGCTCGGCGCCAACTGGCAGGCGTACCAGCAGACCGGCTTCGGCGGTGGCGCGACCGACTGGGGAGGGTTCGGCGGCGCCCCCGGCGGTGTCCGCTGGCAGACACGGCGGGTCAACCTGGAGGACCTCGGCGGCTTCGGGGGTGGAGCCGGGGACGCCGGCGATCTCGGTGGCTTCAGCGACTTCTTCCGGGCATTCTTTGCCGGGGGCGGCTCCGGTGGTGGCGGCGGGGGAGTCAACCTGGGTGGCCAGCCGCGTGCGGCAGGTCGCTCCAGCCAGGCACTTCGCCAGGCAGCCCTGGCCCACGCCACTGCCGAGGTGACGCTCGCGGAGATCGCCCGCGGTGCGCAACGGATGGTCGCCGTCGAAGGGCGGCGACTCCAGGTCAATATCCCGCCCGGCGTGGCCGACGGTGCCAAGATCCGGTTGCGCGGCGCGGTCCCGACACGGGACGGCGGACCCGCTGGCGATGTCGAGATCACGGTGCGTCAGCTTGCGGACCCGCGGTTCGAGCGACGCGGCGCTGACCTGGTCACCGAGCTCCCGCTCACGCTCTCCGAGGCACTGCTGGGCGCCGAGGTGCCCGTCCCGACCCCGACCGGCACGGTGAAGTTGCGGGTGCGGCCGAACACCCAGAACGGGCAGGAGATCCACGTCGCGGGCAAGGGGCTGCCGAAGCGCGGGCGAAGCGCGAGCGGTCCCGGTGCCCCCGCGCCCTCACTTGGGCGCGGCGACCTGATCGTGCGAACACGCGTCGTGCTCCCCACCCTTGACGAAGAGACTCGCGAGGCGATCGGCGAGGCGCTCGGCCGCCACCCGCAGCCCGATCCGCGTCACGACGGGCAGGTGCACTGATGCGAACTGAACGCTTCACCACCCGCGCCAATGAGGCGATCGCGGCTGCCCAGCAGCTCGCCGAAGGCGAGGGCCACGCCGAACTCACCGCCGCACACCTGCTCCTCTCGCTGGTCGATCAGCCAGACGGGGTGGTGCCCGCGGTCCTCGAGCGGATGGGCAAGGATCCTGGAGCCATTGCGACCGCGGCCCGACAGCACCTCACGACGCTCCCCACCGTGAGCGGCGGCGCCCAGCTCACCCTCGGGGCCGACGCACGGCGCGTGCTCAGTGACGCGCATCCCATCGCGCAGCGGATGCACGACGACTACGTCTCGACAGAGCACCTGCTGCTCGCCATCATCGAGGACGCTGCCGGCAACGCGGCGCAGAAGATCCTCCGAGCGCAGGGCGTGGCCGACGCATCGGTCCTGGAAGCCCTCACCAGCATTCGAGGCAACCAGCGCGTGACCAGCGAGAACCCCGAGGCGACCTACGAGGCACTCGAGAAGTACGGCCGCGACCTGACCGATGCTGCCCGCCGCGGGCTGCTCGACCCGGTGATCGGCCGTGACGAGGAGATCCGTCGCGTCATCCAGGTGCTCAGCCGCCGGACGAAGAACAACCCGGTGCTGATCGGAGAGCCGGGCGTCGGCAAGACGGCGATCGCCGAGGGACTGGCCCAGCGGATCGTGCGCGGCGATGTTCCTGACGGGCTGCGCGACAAGCGGGTCGTGGCGCTCGACCTCGGCGCCATGGTGGCCGGCGCCAAATACCGCGGCGAGTTCGAGGAGCGGCTCAAGGCGGTCCTCAAGGAGATCACGGCGGCCGAGGGTCAGATCATCGTGTTCATCGACGAGCTGCACACCGTGGTCGGTGCCGGAGCGGCCGAGGGTGCGATGGACGCGGCGAACCTGCTCAAGCCGATGCTCGCCCGCGGCGAGCTCCACGCGATCGGTGCCACCACGCTCGACGAATACCGCAAGAACATCGAGAAGGACGCCGCGCTCGAGCGCCGCTTCCAGCCGATCGTCGTGGACCAGCCGAGCGTCGAGGACACCATCTCGATCCTGCGCGGCCTGCGCGAGCGGTACGAGGTGCACCACGGGGTGCGCATCACCGACTCGGCGCTGGTGGCGGCAGCGGTCCTCTCCAACCGGTACATCAGCGAGCGCTTCCTGCCCGACAAGGCGATCGACCTGGTCGACGAATCGGCCTCGCGCCTGCGGATGGAGATGGACTCCATGCCGGCCGAGCTCGACGAGGTGGAGCGGCGCCGGATGCAGCTGGAGATCGAACGGGAGGCGCTGCGCAAGGAGAAGGACGAGGCCTCGCAGACGCGGCTCAAGGCGCTGGAGAAGGAGCTCGCCGACCTGCGCGAGCGCGGTGACGCCATGCAGGCCGCCTGGCAGCGCGAGAAGGAGGTGGTGGCCGGCATCCGCGAGACGCGCGAGCAGCTGGAGAAGCTCACCCCGGAGATCGAGGCGGCCGAGCGCGCCGCCGACTACGCCCGCGCCGCCGAGCTGAAGTACGGCCGCGCCAACGAGCTGCAACAGCAACTTGCAGAGCGGGAGCAGCGCCTGCGCGAGCTGAAGGCCAGTGGCTCACTCCTGCTCAAGGAGGAGGTCGACGCCGACGACATCGCCGAGGTGGTGAGCCGCTGGACCGGCATCCCGGTCACCCGGCTGATGGAGGGCGAGACCGACAAGCTGCTGCACATGGAGGAGCGCCTCCACGAGCGGCTCATCGGCCAGGACGAAGCGGTGACCGCCATCTCCGACGCCATCCGCCGGGCGCGCGCCGGGCTGAAGGATCCCAAGCGGCCGATCGGCTCGTTCATCTTCCTCGGCCCAACCGGCGTGGGCAAGACCGAGCTGGCCCGAGCGCTCGCCGCGTTCCTCTTCGACGATGAGTCGGCCCTGGTGCGGATCGACATGAGCGAGTACATGGAGAAGTTCGCCGTCTCGCGCCTGGTCGGCGCCCCGCCCGGCTACGTGGGCTACGAGGAGGGCGGCCAGCTGACCGAGGCGGTGCGGCGACGTCCCTACCAGGTGGTCCTCTTCGACGAGATCGAGAAGGCGCATCCGGACGTCTTCAACATCCTCCTGCAGCTGCTCGACGACGGGCGTCTGACCGATTCCCAGGGCCGCACCGTGGATTTCCGCAACACGGTCGTGATCATGACCAGCAACATCGGCTCGGCGTCGCTGATCGATGCCGGGGAGGCGGGATCGGACGCCTTCGCGGCAGCTGCCGAACGGGTGCGCGGCTCGCTCCGCGACCACTTCCGCCCCGAGTTCCTGAACCGGATCGACGAGATCATCGTGTTCCAGCCACTGACCGATGCCCAGCTCGGCGAGATCGTCACCCTGCTGCTCGCCGGCGTGCAGGCCCGCCTCGCCGAGTCCGGCGTCTCTCTCGAGGTGACCGATGCCGCCCGCGCGCTCATCGCGCGAGAGGGCTACGACCCGCAGTACGGGGCCCGTCCGCTGCGCCGCGCCATCCAGCGCTTCGTCGAGAACCCGCTCGCCAAGCGGCTGCTCGGCGGGGAGTTCACGGCCGGCGACGCCGTGCGCATCGACGAGCGCGCGGGCGGCCTCGTCTTCGATAGGGCGGCCGCGGCCGCGGGAGTCTCAGTCGACGGGTAGCAGGGGGCGCCGAATGGTCTGGGTGATTCTCGTCGTCGCTGCGTTCGGAGTGTGGCTCTACTGGTGGCTTGTTAGCCAGCTGGGGGTTCTCGGGGCACTGCTCGGGTTGTTGCTCATCCCCGTCATGCTGGGCGTGGCAGTGGCGATCCGGGACCGACTCGATCGGCGCAGGCACAGTGGCATGCGTGACGCGTCCGCTCAATTCGATGCCAACAGACCGAACCTGGTGAGCTACAACGACACCAGCGGGCTTGGCGATTGGCCGACCGCGTACGGCGATCAGCCCTCGAGCGATTCGACGCCGCCCGGCGTGAGTGTCGAGGAGCGCGACCTAGCCCCCTGATTCCGCCCCCAGGAGCATATATTGACGCGGGTCGATATAATGGCTCCGTGAAGAGCACGGATCCCGACGTCGAGTTCCTCCAGGCGATCGCCGACCCGGTGCGCCTGGCGATCGTCCGCCAGCTTGCCGCCGACTCCGAAGCCGTGTGCGCGTGTGACTTCACGGAATGCTGCGAGGTCAGCCAGCCGACAGTGAGCCACCACCTGCGGGTGCTTCGAGAGGCCGGCGTCGTCACCACGCAGCGACGCGGCACCTACATCTACTACCGCCTCGCCCCCGACTTCTCGCGCCGTTGGGCGAGCGTCGGCGCCAGCCTGGCCGGCCTGATCCCGCTCTCGTAGAGCCAAGCGACCCAAGGAGCAACACCATGACCGAACAGATTCACGATATGGTCCGCGAGCGATACGCGCAGTCCGCACTGCAGGTGATCAACACCGAGGCGGCAGTCTGCTGTGACGAGCCGGGTTTCGGCCCGGACCTCTACTCAGCCCTCGAGCGCGATGAGCTGCCGAGCGCCGCGGTGATGGCGTCACTCGGCTGCGGAAACCCGACCGCCGTGGCGGAGCTGCGCCCCGGTGAGCGCGTACTCGACCTGGGGTCGGGCGGCGGGATCGATGTCCTTCTCTCAGCGCGACGCGTCGGGCCCACCGGACGTGCCTTCGGCCTGGACATGACCGATGAGATGCTCGCCCTCGCTCAGCGCAACGCGGCCGAGGCCGGGGCGACCAACGTGGAGTTCCTGAAGGGCACCATCGAGGCGATCCCGCTGCCGGCGGACAGCATCGACGTGGTGATCAGCAACTGCGTCGTCAACCTCGCGGCGGACAAGCCCTCGGTCTTCCGAGAGATCGCGCGGGTCCTGCGGCCGGGCGGTCGCATCGGGATCAGCGACGTCGTGGCCGACGACTCCCTGACGGCGGAGCAGCGCGCCGAGCGCGGCAGCTACGTTGGCTGCATCGCCGGGGCACTCTCGTTCAGCGAGTACGCATCGGGCCTTCGCGAGGTCGGATTGGCCGACGTCTCGGTCACCTCCACCCACCTCGTCGGCGACGGGATGCACAGCGCCATCATCAAGGCCACCAAGCCCGGGCTGGCGTCACCCACCGCGGGGTAGCGAGCGACCCGAAGAAACCTTGTCTGTCGCCTCGCTCCGCGGTCCTTCTCTTTCGAGTCTTTCCGCGTCGTTCCTCGACAGTCCGACTTCTCCGGGTCAGGACGAATGATGGCAGACCGCACCAGACCGCACCAGTGACCAATGGCCCCATCCACCGGGACAATCGACGGCCATCCGGCGCAGGACGGCCGGCGCAGTTCAGCGGTGGCGGCGGCGGCGACCCGCGGGGGTCGGCTTGTGACGCTCCCGCACGTCGCGGCGCGGGGGCGGCACGAAGCGCCGGCGCCGGATCTCGTCGTTCGCGGCGGCGATCTGCGAGGGGAAGCGCACGAACGCCGCGTACGCCGCCGTGGCCATGCCCGGCAGCAGGATCAGCAGCAGAAGGAGCAGGGGAACGTGGATCACCACGAGCAGAGGCGTGATCCCCCAGCTGATCACCAGCGACCAGAAGACCCACTCGTGGAGGGCCAGGATGGCGGGGTAGCGACGGTATCGCCGTTGCGCCATGTTGTAGACCACGATGCTGCCGATGACGATCAGCAGCGACCCGACCCACATCAGGGTGAACAGGTCGGGAAAGTTGAGCGGCGTGAACGGATCGAATAGTTTGGCCATCGGTCGCGGAGTTTAGCACCCGTCAATCAGCCTCTCGCCGCGGCTATACTCAGGGCTGCTGAGGCGGGGCATCTCAGGCGCGCCTCGAATCATGCAGCCGAACGCAGCCGAGGTCGCCGTTGCGCGCAGTCCTGTCCGTCTCGGATCGCGAAGGGATCGTCGAGCTGGCCAAGGGCCTCACCGAGGCCGGGGTCGAGTGCTTCGCCACCGACGGCACGCGCGCGCACCTCGCTGAAGCCGGCATCGCGGTCCGTGCCGTCGCCGAACTGACCGATGCGCCGGAGATTCTCGGCGGCCGGGTCAAGACGCTTCATCCCACCATCTTTGCCGGTTTGCTCGCACGCCGGGACCAGCCCGATCACCTGGCGCAGCTCGCCGAGCATGGCATCGAGCAGATCGACCTGGTCGTGGTGAACCTCTACGCGTTCGGCTCCGCCGTGGCAGATCCCGGCACGACGCTCGACCAGGCGCTGGAGAAGATCGACATCGGCGGGGTGGCCCTGCTACGCGCCGCGGCCAAGAA
>JAOUHE010000240.1 GCA_029865285.1 Chloroflexota bacterium | reverse complement strand
ATTCCACCCGTGGCAGACGCCTTCCGGGCCTCTCCGCTCGACGCGCCGGAGTGGGGGATCGTGGCTGCCATTGCCCTGGCCCCCGCCGTCGCCGCAGACGCCATCCGGCGGCTCGGGCACACCTGGGTGGCCTGAGCCACGAAGCCGGGCGACGCGGCCGCGCGGGGCGCCTGCTCGGCATCCGAGCGTACGGACAGGGATTCGCCGATTTCGGTCCCGAATCGTGGCCGATCTGCTCCGATGCCGGGAAATCAGCCGTGATTACGAGGCATCTCGGTCCATGTGCTCCCATGCCGAGCAGCGACCTGCTCCACGGATGCAACTGCGCCGTCAGATTGCGAGGCGTTCCAGCGCGGCAAGTGGCAACCAGAGCCAGTCGGGCCGGTTGTCGGCCTCGTAGCGGATCTCGTAGCACGCCTTCTCGATCTCGAACGCGTCGCACAGCCCTTCCTGGGCAACGGTAAGGCCACCGTACCCGGACAGCAGTGCCGCGCGGGCATCGGGCAGCCAGGAGTCCGGTGGCGGGCCGGCACCGTCGCGGTGCGCTACGTGGGCCGCGTAGTCGAGCGATCGGAGCATGCCGGCTACATCGCGGAGTGGCGATGCGGGCGCGCGTCGCTCGGCGAGGGATCGCGCGGGTTCGCCCTCGAAGTCGATCACGGTGAAGCCAGTGCTCGTCCGCAGCAACTGGCCAAGGTGGTAGTCGCCGTGAATCCGGGTGGCTCGCGTGCCCTCGGCCGCGGCGATCGCCCCGAGGCGATCGCGAATGCCCGGCGCCGAGGCCTGCAGCCGCTGGCGCGCCTCGCCGTCCACTACCGCGAGCGCCCCTTCCAGCTGTCGCGCTGCGGAGGAGTGCCAGGCGGCCAGCTCCGTGTTTGAGGCCGGCCGCGAGGGGAACGAGGCGAGCTCGGGGCGCGATGCGAGCGCCGCGTGCACCCGTGCCGTCAGGTTCCCGATCTGCGCGATTCCGGCCAACGCCGCCGCCTGCCCGTCCGTCGGGCCCGACAGGCAATCCAGGACCCATTGCCACGCATCACCTTCGGAGGGGACGAGCTGCTGCAGCATGCCCGCCGCGCACGACTCACCCCCGTCGGGCCGGTAGATGGCCGAGCCGCAGAGCACCGGGGCATCCGCAAAGGCGACGGTGTTGAGAAAGGCGGTTACCTCGATCTCCGGGTTCGCGCCGGGCTTCAGGTGGCGGTAGATCTTCAGGATGAGCCGATCACCCAGGATGACCGATGTGTTGGACTGCTCGCCCTGCACGCGTCGCTCGGCAACCGCCCCTCCCGCGAGAAGCTGCGCCAGCGCAGCCATCGGTTCGAACGCGAAGTTGCCCCGGGCTCCCCGCAGCTCGCCTCCGGACGCGATCAGGTCGACCATCGACCGCCACACGCCCTCGCCGTCACGCGGCTCGCGGAATCCGCTCTCCTCGATGACACCGGGGACCAGGTAGCTGCTCGCCACGCCGTCGGTATCGGTGGCGGTGAGCACCAGCAGCCAGACGTCCGTGCCAGGGAGTTGCGCCGCGTCCGACAGCTCCACCCGATCGACCGATCGCGACTTGCCGCGGAACCATCGCTGGCCGGCGAGCCACGGCGCGGAGAGCGACTCGGCGAGGCGGTGCAGGTGGGGGTCAGGACTCCGGCTGAGGGCCATCGGTCAGTTCGAACCAGTAGAACCCGTGGGGGCCGAAGGTCAGCAGGTAGGGGAGCTCGCCGATGGCAGGAAAGCGCACATGCCCGACCAGCTCCACCGGCACGCGTCCGTCGTACCGGCGCAGGTCAAGCTCCACGTACTGCGAAAATCGCGACAGGTTGACGACGCACAGGATCGTGACGCCCTCGTATTCGCGCAGGTAGGCCAGGACCTGGCGATTGTCCGGGTGCAGGAACTCCAACGTTCCACGCCCGAAGACCGGGTACCTGCGCCGCACCTCGAGGACGCGCCGCATCCAGTGGAGGAGCGAGCCGGGGATCCGCTCCTGCGCTTCGACGTTGACCGCCTGGTAGCCGTACACCGGATCGACGATGACCGGCGAGTAGAGGGCCGCCGCGTCCGCGGTGGAGAAGCCCGCGTTGCGGTCGCCGGTCCACTGCATCGGCGTCCGCACGCCGTTGCGGTCGCCCAGGTAGACGTTGTCGCCCATGGCGATCTCGTCACCGTAGTAGATGACGGGGGTGCCGGGCATGGAGAGCAACAGCACGTTGAGCAGCTCGATCCGTCGCCGGCTGTTGTCGACCAGCGGGGCCAGCCGGCGCCGAATGCCGAGGTTGATACGTGCCCGCTGGTCCGCGGCGTACTCGGCCCACATGTAGTCACGCTCTTCATCGGTCACCATCTCGAGCGTCAGCTCGTCGTGGTTGCGCAGGAAGAGCGCCCACTGGCAGTCGTCGGGGATGGCTGGTGTGCTCT
>JAOUHE010000074.1 GCA_029865285.1 Chloroflexota bacterium | reverse complement strand
TCGGCGATCAGGCGTCGCTCGAGGAATTCGCGAAAGAGACCGTGGTATCGGTATCGGGCCTCGTCGGCGTCCAGACGGTTGGTGAAGAGGCCCCGCTGCTCCAGGTCGGAAAGTATCGCCGCACCACCGTGCACGCCGGCCAGCCGTTCGGCCAGTTCGGCGTCGATCTGTTGCAGGATCGACGTGGAGAGGAGGAAGTTGCGCACGCGCTCCGTCTGCCGGTCGAGCACCTCTTCCGCCAGGAAGGCGAACAGATCGCTGTCGGTGGTGGCCGTGATCGAGTCGATGAACGCCCGCCGTTCCTCCGGTGTCTTGCGCTCTCGCAGCGAAACCTCCACCAGTTGCAGGCTGGCCGCCCAACCCTCGGTCCTCCGCTCGAGTTCGGCCAGCTCCGCCGGATCGAGTGGGTCGTCGTAGATGTCCCGGAAGAGGTCATCAATCTCGCGGTCGGTGAAGCGGAGCGCATCGGTCCGGACCTCTGCGTACCCACCGTGGGTCTTGAAGCGCGCGAACTGCAGCTGCGGCTTGGCCCGGGACAGGAATACGAATCGGCAGGTCGGCGGCGCATCCCGAAGGATCTGATTCCAGAGCCCCCGCACCTCCGTGACCGATGCGACCGACTGCCAGTCGTCGATGATGAAGGTGCATGGCTCGGTGAGCCGGTCGTACATCTCCGCCAGCAAGTAGGCGGCGACGCCGGGGCGCGACGAGCCGGGACCGCCGAGCTGTTGCAGCATCGAGTGTGCCCGTCGTCCGAAGCCCGCGTGGCGCTGGCTGATCGCCTCGATCAGGTAGCTGATGTGCAGCGACCAATCGCGATCGCTGGAATCAAGCTTGTACCAATACACCGGGAATTCGACCTGGCGCTCCCACTGCCAGAGGAGCGTGGTCTTCCCGTAGCCGGCGTCGGCCGCGACCACGATCGCGCGGCAGTTGGCGTTGTCGTTGAGCCACTGCAACAGCCGCTCGCGGCGCAGCGTCGGGGTCACGTACTGCGGAGACGTGACCTTGTTGTGGATCAGCGGGTAGACGTACTGGATGTCGGACATCCGACGGTCACTCCGTGGCAGGCGCTCCCATAGATCCCGCGGTGACCGATCAAACGGACGCGCCCCCCGCGACCCCGGCCGGCTCCGGCGAGGGTATCTCCCCGCCGATTATCAGCGCATTACTGGCCCATGGTCTAGAGTCGGCGCGCCATGCGAGTGTTCATCGGGCTGGGCGGGAATCTGCCGGGCGCCGCGGCGGCCTTTGCCAGTGCCGCGGGTGACCTGAGGAGCACGGGTCGCGTGGTCCGTGCATCGGGCCTGTACCGGACAGCGGCGCGCGACCTCTTCGATCAACCGGCCTTCACGAACGCAGCGCTCGAACTGGAGACCGATCTCGATCCGCCAGGGCTCCTTGCCGCGCTGAAACGCACCGAACTCAGCCATGGTCGCGACCCCGAGGGGATGCGCTTTGGTCCGCGGGTGATCGACCTGGACATCCTGGCGATCGACGGGAGATGCGTGGCCGACGCGGAGATCGACCTGCTCGTCCCGCACCCGCGCCTCGTGGAGCGCCGGTTTGCGCTTGAGCCACTTGCCGAACTGGATCCCGACCTGCAACCGTGGGGCGGCTGCGACGATGTGCGGGCCGATGTGACGGTGGCTGACCTGCTGCCGGCGGTAGCCGACCAGCAGGTCGAGCGCATCGCTGGCCCCGAATGGGCTGACTAGGGTCGTACTCGTCAGCGGCCCTGCCGTCTGACCCGCGCGGGCATGGCCGACGGCCCATGACTCGGAGCCACCGATCGGGGAGGCTCCCATGTGAGAGGAGGCAGCGGCTTGGGTACGAGCGGGATGGTCCACTCCAGCAGTGAACTCGCCATACGACGCTCGCCCGTGTGGAGCGGAGCCTTGACCGCGCCGCTCGCTCGACGCATCCCAGCGGCGGTGCGCCCCGCCATGTTGGCCATGATCCGCAGCATCCACACGGTGATCTTCGCGTCGGTGGCCGCGATGATCGGGGTGGTGGTGTGGGACGGATTGCGCGGACGCCCGGGTCGCCGAACGGCGGCGGCGCTGGCGGTGGTGCTCGCCGAATCGGCGACCTACGCCAGCAACAACCAGGTCTGTCCCCTCACGCCCCTGGCGGAGGGGATGGGCGCCGAGCGCGGATCCGTGGTGGACATGTTCCTCCCCGACTGGGCCGCGCGCCGCATCCCAGTCGTCAGCGTGTCTCTCGTCATCGTTGGGCTAGTCCTCAATGCTCGAGCACTCTTCCGCCGTCGGCGGCGCGCCGCCGAGCGCTAAGGTATGGCGCATGGATATCGGGGTGGTGGTTCCGCAGGGCTGGACCGGCGAGTACGACGGCTGGGACTCGCGGCGCGCGTGGGAGCGGACTGTATCGGTGGCCCGGCAGGCTGAACGGTTGGGCTTTGAATCGGTCTGGCTCTTCGACCACTTCCACACCGAGCCCGATCCGACAGACGAACTGACCTTCGAGTCGTTCACCACGCTGGCGGCGCTGGCCGCCCTGACGGAACGGATTCGGCTGGGGCATGTAGTCATCTGCACCGCCTTCCGCAACCCGGCCCTGACCGCAAAGATGATCGGCACGATGGATGTCATCAGCGGCGGCCGGATGGAGCTGGGCATCGGCGCCGGCTGGAAGGAGGACGAATGGGTCGCCTACGGATATGGCTTCCCCGATACGAAGACGCGCCTCGCAACCCTCGCCGATCACCTGGAGGTGATCACCCGGATGCTCGCTCCCGGTCACGCCACGTATGCCGGTGAACACGCCTCCGTGACCGATGCCATCAACGTCCCGCGAGGGCTTCAGCAGCCGCGCGTGCCGATCATGGTCGGCGGCAACGGACCCAACGTGACCTGGCGGCTGGCGGCGCGCTTTGCCGACGAGCTGAACCTCGACTGGCTCTCGCCCGACGAGATCCGAGACGCCAAGCCGGTGATCGCGTCGCGGTGTGAGGAGATCGGGCGGGACCCCGCGACCCTTCGGCTATCGGTGAACATCAGCCGCCACGCCATGAAGGTCGCCGGTGCCCCGCGGGTGGAGCTGCTCGCCGCGTACCGCGAGGCTGGCATTGCTCGGGTGATGGGGCTGATCCAGGAGAGCGCCCTCAGCGACGAACCGCTGGAATCGCTCGCCACAGATGCGCGCGCTGCAGGCTGCCGACTGCGGGCGTGACAGCGCTTGGCTCGGGGCTCACTTCACACTGGGTTGCGCGAACCCAGCCGCAGTAGTCTTCACGTCATCGGGCATCTGATTGCCGCCATCGTCATCGGTCTCTGGCGCTGAGCCGGTGACGAGTCTGGCTCAGGCGATGATCAGCTGGCCGTCGGTGGCGGCCGAGGCGCGGATCACCTCGTCGAGGGCGTCGAGGTCGACGTCGGAGAGGCGCTTGAAGCGGACGCAGCCTCGGCCCAGGTTCGCCTTCGGCAGGCGCGGTGCGAACGGCTCCAGGCCGATCGGCCCCGCATAGAGCGAGATGTACTGCTTGTTCGAGGCGAGCGCGAGGCACATCCACTCGCCGGATCGGCCTGACCGGCCCCGATACGAATAGCGACCGTAGCTCAGGAAGCCACGGTCGACATACCTGCTCAGACCAGGTGCCACCTTGCGGATCCTGGCGTCGAGCTCCTCGAGCTGCGGGCGGCGGACGTCGTCGAGCGCCGCCAACCAGGCATCGGGGTCGGTGGGACCCGTGGGTGTCTGGCCGTACATCCCCTGCTGCGTCGCCATCGTCGTAGATTACGCCGATGTTCGTTTGATGTCGCCGCTGACGCTCATGACCGCTTCATGGGCTGATACTCCCGGCTCCTCGCGCCGCAGCTCCGGGACCTGGCATGACCGACCCGGTGGCGGGATTGGCGGAGATGGCGCGCGTGACTGGGCCGGGCGGCGTCGTCGCGGCGTAGCCGCAACGTCGAGAAGATCCCCAGTACCCCGCGGGTGGAGATGCTCAGCGCCTACCGCGAGGTTGGCATCGGTCGGGTGATGGGCCTGATCCAGGAGGGGGCCAACGGTGACGGGGCGCTCGAGTCGCTCGCGGCCGATGCGCGAGCCGTGGGGTGTTCGCTGGCCTGACGCCCGCCAGCAGCCCTAGAGCCGGACCTTGGGAGGCTTCGAGTCGAAGGTGTGCACGGTGTCGATGAAGCGCACCACGCCTCGCTTGTAGCTCATCAGCAGGGAGTGCGTCCGGGCGCCGCCGCCGAAGAAGCGGACGCCGCGCAGAAGCTCACCGTCGGTCACGCCGGTGGCGGAGAAGACGACCTCCTCGCCGCTCGCGAGGTCGTTGGTCAGGTAGACGCGGTCGGCGTCGTCCACGTCGACGCCCATGGCGCGCCCACGCTCTCGCTCTTCGTCGGAGCGCCACCGGAACTGCGCCTGGATCTCCCCGCCCAGGCACTTGAGGGCGGCTGCGGTGAGCACCCCTTCGGGCGCCCCCCCGGTGCCCATCACCGCGTGCACGCCGGTTCCGGAGACCGCCACCGAGATTCCGGCGGTGAGGTCGCCGTCGCCGATGAGCTTGATCCGTGCCCCCGTGGCGCGCACCTCCGCAATGAGCTTGTCGTGGCGCGGTCGCTCGAGGATGACCACGGTGATATCCCACGGCTCACGGCCGAGCCGCTCGGAGATCTTGCGGATCGTCGTCTCGACGGGGTCGTTGATGCTGACGTGTCCCGCCACCTGCGGCCCCACGATCAGTTTCCGCAGGTACGTGTCCGGTGCGTGCATCAGGCCGCCGGGCTCGGCCGCGGCCATCACGACGGTGGCGTTGGGCGATCCGGTGGCGACCAGGTTGGTGCCCTCCAGCGGATCGACCGCGATGTCCACCTCGGTCGCGGCATCGGGGTTGCCGACCTTCTCGCCGATGTAGAGCATCGGTGCCTGATCGCGCTCGCCCTCGCCGATGACGATCGTGCCGCTGATCTCCGCCTCGTCCATGGCGCGGCGCATCGCTTCGACGGCGGCGTGGTCGGCTCCCTCGCGGTCACCGCGGCCCATCAGGCGGGCAGCCGCGATCGCACCGGCCTCAGTGGCCGCGACCGCCTCGACGGAGATCAGCTTGTCCATTGGGGCGGATTATCGGGGGTGCGTCGCCGGAAGACCAGCAGGGTCCGGCACCGTACCATCTGCTGGTGACACTGCCTCGAGTCCCGGGCCTGACGACGCGCACGGCCACGCGGTCCGACGTCGCGGCGATTACCGCCCTCATCGACGCCTGCGAAACGGAGAATGACGGCGTCGCCGAAGTCCACCCGACCGATGTCGGGCAGGACCTCGACCTGGCCGGCGACAGAGGCGTGATCGTCGTCGAGGCGCCCGACCAGCTGGTGGCATGGGCGACCCAGGCGCATGGCCGCGCCCAGATCGACGTCCATCCGGCATGGCGTGGGACCGGGATCGGCTCGGCGCTGCTCGCATGGACCGAGGCCCGGGCTCGCGCGTCCGGGATGCCCGAGGTGCGCCAGGTCGTGACGAACGCGGACACGGGCGCCCATCTGCTGCTCGAGAGAGCCGGCTACCACATCCACCACACCTCGTGGATCCTGGAGATGAAGCTGGGGGAGGCACTGCCGGAGGTGACGCTCCCGCCAGGGATCGCGATCCGTCCGTTCCAGTCAGAGGATGCCGAGGCTGCCTACCAGTTGATCGAGGAGGCGTTCAACGAATGGCCCGGCCGGGAGCCAACCGATTTCGCGGGATGGTCCGCGCACGTGATCGCGCATGCGGCGTTCGCAGCCGGCCTTTCACGGCTGGCGTTCGACGGGGACGAGATGGTCGGGGCCGCGATGTGCCTCGACTACAAGGGCCAGGACGAAGGCTGGGTGCAGCAGCTGGCGACCAAGGCGACGCACCGGCATCGGGGCATCGCCCGCGCGCTCCTCCAGTCGGTCTTCGCCGCGTACCACGCAACGGGGCGGCGACGCGTGGGCCTGTCCACGGATTCGCGGACAGGCGCCCTCACCCTCTACGAGCGGATCGGGATGCGGGTGCGACGAACCTACACCTCCTGGGCCAAGGACCTGGGCTAGGCAGAGTCGCCGGAGGGGTCCTGCACGCCATCCGGCCACGCCGCGATGCAGACCTTGTTGCCGGCGCGGTCGGCGAGGATCCAGGCTGCCGGTGCGCTCGAGTCGTCGACGATGCGGCCGCCCGCTGCAAGTGCCGCCGCGAGCCGCGCCTCGATCTGCTCCCGCGCCACCGACACGTCAATGTGCATCGCGTGCCGCAACGGCTTAGCCGCGTCGAGCTCCTGCATCCAGACCGTCGACCCGTGACCGAAGGGGTCCACGCCGCTGTCGCCGCCCATCGGCTCATACCCGAGCACGGCGTGCCAGAAGCCAAGGTCAACTGCGTCAGGCTTCGCCGAGATGGCCACCTGCATCCCCTGCACGGCCGCCCGGTCAGCGACCGCGCCGTGCTGACGCGCGACGGCTGAGATGGCACGCGCCAGTTCGGTGTGCCGCGGCTCGAGCTGCCACATGTCGCGGGTCAGCCGCACGGTGAGGCTTGCGTCCGTGATCGTGAACAGCGCGCCCGAGCCCTCGAGTCCCGCGACCTGGGCGACGGCCCCGGCCAGGCGCGCGGCCTCGCCGAGCGATCCGGCGCGAAACACCGCCGTCGCTCCGCCGTGCAGCACCACCCAGTCATCCACGCCTTCCGCGGCGAGGAATTCCCGCCAGCCTTGTTCGCTCACTCGCTCAGTGCTTGAAGTGGCGGCGCCCCGTGAAGACCATCGCCATGTGGTGGCGATCCGCTACCTCGATCGACATCTCGTCACGGATGCTGCCGCCGGGCTGGATGATGGCGGTCACCCCTGCCTGGGCAGCGATCTGGATGCCATCGGGGAAGGGGAAGTAGGCGTCACTGGCCATCACAGAAAGCGGCGCGCGCTCGCCGGCCTTGCGCAGCGCAATCTCGACGCTCACCACGCGGCTCGGCTGCCCCGCACCCATCCCGACCAGCGCGTGGCGCTTGGTCAGCACAATGGCGTTGCTCTTCACGTGGCGGACCGCCCGCCAGGCGAAGAGCAGATCGGTCAGCTCGTCGAGGGTGGGCCGTCGCTGCGTGACCACCTGGAGCTTGTTGCGGTCCTCTTCGAGGTTGTCAAAGGTCTGCACCAGCAGCCCGCCGCCGATCCGCTTGAAGTCGAAGTGGCCGATCCCCAGCTCGGGACCATCGGTCTCGGCCTGTGGAATCTCGATGATCTCGAAACCCTTCTTGGCACGCAGAATCTCGAGCGCCTCGGGCGTGTAGCCGGGCGCCACGATCGCCTCGAAGAAGCCGGGGCGGATCGCCCGGGCAGCAGCGTCATCGATCACCCGGTTGGCGCCGATGATCCCGCCGTACGCCGACACCGAGTCGCCCTCCAGGGCCAGCCGGAACGCCTCGGCGATATCGACGACGCTGGCGAGCCCGCATGGATTGCCGTGCTTCACGATGCACACCGTCGGCGTCTTGAAGTCGCTGGCGATCTGCCAGGCAGCGTCGAGATCGAGCAGGTTGTTGAAGGAGAGGTCCTTCCCGGCAATCTGCCGCGCGCGGCTGATGGAGGTGCTGCGTTGGGCAGGATCGGCGTAGAAGGCGCCGAGCTGGTGGGGGTTCTCGCCGTAGCGCAGGTCCGCCTTCTTCTCGACGACCATCGTCAGGCGGCTGGGGAAGAGCGTCCCGGTCTGCGAGAACAGGTACGAAGCGATGTGCGCGTCGTATGCCGCGGTCAGCGCGAATGCGTCCGCCGCGAGTTTCTGGCGGGTCTCGGCGCTTACCGTACCGCGAGCCTTCACATCCCGCAGGACCGATGCGTACTGGGTCGGGTCCGATACGGCGGCCACGCCCGGGAAGTTCTTGGCCGCGGCGCGCAGCAGGGCCATCCCGCCGATGTCGATCTTCTCCAGCGCCTGATCGAGCGTCGTGCC
>JAOUHE010000239.1 GCA_029865285.1 Chloroflexota bacterium | reverse complement strand
TTCCGGGAAAGTCAGAGCGCCGTCGGCGGCCGCACCCTGGCGTACGTGCCGGCTGCCGGTAACAACCGCATCGCCATCGTGGACCGCGCGGGCCGCGAGGTGCTGCTGCCGGACACGACGGGGGTGTTCCACCGGCCGCGCTTCTCGCCGGAGGGCCGGCGGCTGTCGGTGGACATCACTCGCACCCAGTCGCGCGACGTGTGGATGTACGACTTTGACCAGCGCACCATGTCGCGGGTGACGTTCGAGCCCAACGGGCACGACGCCATCTGGGCGCCCGACGGCCGCAGCATGTTCTACAACGCGTCCCTGACGGACACCGTGTTCGGGCTGTTGACCCGCCGCACCGACGGCAGCGGGTCGGTGGACACCATCGCTCGTGACCCGGGGTTCGCCTCGCCCGAGGCGCTCACCACCGACGGTAGCGCGATCCTGAGCTACGGGCTCGGCGGGGCGGACACCAAGGAGGATGCCTGGTTGGTGGATCGCGCCACCGGGAGCTACCGCGTGCTGCTGGGGGGCCCCTACGACGAGGCCGGGCTCTCGCTGTCGCACGACGGGCGCTGGCTGGCCTGGGCTTCCAACGAGTCGGGCCGGTACGAGATCTACGTGCGCGCGCTGGAGGGCGGTCCCCGGGTGCAGATCTCCACGGCCGGCGGCCGCGAGCCGGTGTGGAATCCGCGCGGTGGCGAGCTGTTCTACCGGGTGCAGACCGCAAGCGGCTCGCGGCTGATGGCGGCGCGGGTCTCCACGGTGCCGCTTCGGGTGGTGTCGCGCGACACGCTGTTCGAGGTGACGGACTACGAGGAAGCCGACCCGCACGCCAACTACGACGTGAGCGCCGACGGCTCCCGATTCGTGTTCATTCGGCAACTGATGCCGAACGAGATCCGGGTGATCCGCAACTGGCAGGCGCTGCTCGGTGGTGCCCGGTGAGTGCTGAGCGGCGGACGTGGCGGCTCCGGGTTGGTCTTCCGTGAGCGTGGATCCGCTCACCCGCCTCACCACCGCCCCTTCGACGCTTCTTCCCTCCGAGGTGTGCCCATGACCATGGAGCGCCTCAGGGCAAGCCTCGCCGACCGCTACCGCATCGAACAGGAACTCGGCGCCGGCGGCATGGCCACCGTGTATCTCGCCGAGGACCTCAAGCACCACCGCAAGGTCGCGATCAAGGTGCTGCGGCCGGAACTGGCGGCTGTCATTGGCGCCGAGCGCTTCCTGGCCGAGATCCGGACCACGGCCAACCTGCAGCACCCGCACATCCTGGCACTGATCGATTCCGGCGACACCGAGGGCATGCTCTGGTACGTCATGCCCTATGTCGCAGGTGAGTCCTTGCGCGACCGGATCACCCGCGAGAAGCAGCTGCCGGTCGCCGATGCGGTGCGGATTGCCACCGAAGTGGCCGGCGCGCTCGATTACGCCCATCGGCACAAGGTGATCCACCGCGACATCAAGCCCGAGAACATCCTGCTGCACGATGGTTCCGCCCTGGTGGCCGACTTCGGCATCGCGCTCGCCGCCAGCAGCGGGGCAGGGACCCGGATGACCGAGACGGGGATGTCACTGGGCACGCCGCACTACATGTCCCCCGAGCAGGCGATGGGCGAGCGCGAGATCACGGCGCGCTCCGATGTCTACGCCCTCGGTGCCATCACCTACGAAATGCTGGTCGGCGAGCCACCGTTCAACGGCCCCACGGCGCAGGCGATCATCGCGCGGGTGATGACCGAAGATCCGCGCGCGCTCACCACCCAGCGGAAGACCATTCCGCCCGGTGTGGAAGCGGCGATTTTCACCGCGCTCGAGAAGCTCCCAGCCGATCGATACGCCACCGCAGCAGAATTCGCGTCGGCGCTGGCCGATGCCGGCACGACCAGTCGGCGGACCACGCAGGCTTCACACGCAGCGCAGCCTGGCACGCGACGCGCGCAGCTGCTCTTTCCGGTGGCGGCGGTGCTGTTCGGTGTCGCGGCGCTCTGGGGCTGGTTGCGTCCCGCGCCGACGGAACCCCCGAGTCGACAGCGCGTGGTCTTCTGGCGGGCGCCCTTCTCGGATTTCCTGAATCCCAGCGCCCAGCGGATCGACTCCCGGATCGCGATCTCCCCGGATGGTGGGTACATCGTCTTTGCCGACTCGGCGGGAGGAGACACCCAGCTCTTCCTCAAGGGTCGCAACGAAACCCGCGCCACACCCATTGCGGGCACCGAAGGTGGCTCCGGTCCCTTCTTCTCGCCCGACGGGCAGTGGATCGGCTATTTCGTCCACGGCGGGATCCTCCGCAAGGTGCGCGTCTCGGGCGGTGGCTCCATCCAGATCGCCAACGAGGGAAACACGACCTATGACGTCGGCGCCTGGCTCGACGATGGGACGATTGCCTTCACGGACAACACCGGCGGGATGTCGCGCGTCTCGGGGGA
>JAOUHE010000073.1 GCA_029865285.1 Chloroflexota bacterium | reverse complement strand
CATCGCCGGAGTGCGATCTGTCGTTCTCAGCAGCTCCCACACGTGGTTGAAGAGGCCGACGGCCAGAGCGCGATGCTGCTCCTCATCAATTGCGGCGGTCTCGTGGCCATGGTGGTGGCCCTCGTGGTCGTGCTCGTCGTGGTGGTGGCCCTCGTGGTCGGCCATCGTCGCCTCCCGTGAACTGCCGGCAGTGGCTCCCCGGCGTGGTGAGGCATTCTCGCCCAGTCACTGGGGGCGCGTCGGGACGCACCCTGCGCTATCCTCTCATCAGGGCGCATGGACGCTGGCCACCCCCCATTCGGAGGCACTCAAGATGACGTTTCGCCGAGGCGCGCGCCTCGACCCGGGGCAGGTTCGCGACATGCGCGGCCGCGGCGGCGCAGTCGCTGTGGGCGGCGGTCTCGGAGGAATTGCGCTGCTCGTGGTGGTACTGCTCCTGGGCGGCAACCCATCGGACCTCGCCGGCCTCATCAACGGGACAACGATCGGTGGCGGTGGCGGTGCTCCGAACAGCAGCCTGACCGAGCAATGCGAGACCGGCGCGGATGCCAACACGCGAGACGACTGCCGGATCATCGGCTATGTCAACAGCGTGCAGGATTACTGGGCCGGCGCAGTTGACGGCTACCAGCTTGCGCCGACCACCTTCTTCACCGGCAGCATCGGGACCGGCTGCGGCCAGGCCACCAGCGCGGTTGGCCCCTTCTACTGTCCGCCCGACGCCGGCATCTACATCGATCTCGGGTTCTTTGAGACGCTGCAGACGCGCTTTGGGGCAGAGGGCGGACCGTTTGCCGAGGCCTACGTCATCGCCCACGAGTACGGGCACCATGTGCAGAACCTGCTCGGCGTCCTGCAGTCGGGTGGAGGCGGCACCGGCGCGGAAAGCCGCGCCGTGCGGACCGAGCTCCAGGCAGACTGCTACGCCGGCGTATGGGCGGCGCATGCGGTTGATACCGGATACCTCCTGCCGCTCACCGACCAGCAGGTCGCGCAGGCGCTCGATGCCGCAGAGGCGGTCGGGGACGACCGCATTCAGGAGCAGACGCAGGGCCAGGTCAATCGCGAGACCTGGACGCACGGGTCGTCCGATCAACGGCAGCAGTGGTTCCGCGTCGGTCTCGACACCGGCGATGGGAACAGCTGCGACACCTTCGGCGCGGACCTCTAGGCACACCCCGGTGCCGTCGGCGCCCCATTTGGAGTACGCTGGGGTCCCCATCGGAGAGTCCCTTGCCACCGACCTGCATCCACGGCTTCGAAGCTGAACACTGTGCGCAATGCCGCACCTGTCCGCACGGCCTGAAGACCAGCCGCTGCGGTAATTGCGCCAACCGGGTCACCAGTCGGGCCGCGGCCAAGATGGTGCCGCCGCCACAACCGGCCGAAGAGCACCGCGGGTTCGAGATCTTCTTCGTCCCCGAGGAACGCTCCTGGTATTACCGGGACGCACCCGATGCGCCGACCCAGGGCGCCTCGTACCGTTCCGCCTTCCAGGCGAAGCTCGCGATCGACGCCTCGCTCGACGAGGCACCTATCCCCGAACCGGCCCGCAAGCGCAAGTAGTCGGGCGTTCTCGGCGGTGAGCGATCGGTATCGCGGGCGACCGCTGCTGCATCCTCGCAGCCGGCACTGGGACGCCCTTCCCGCGTCACCGCGGCGCACCCTCATCTGGTGGGTGATGTCCGCGAAGCGTCCAGACACCCGCTCGCGCCGCATCGCCTCGATCGTCGACGAAGCCTCCCAGGGACTGCGGGCGAACTTCTGAAGCTGGTCTACTCGTCGGTGGAGGGCGGCTCGGGTTCGATGGTGCCGCTCGGTTCGTTGTCGAGCGCGTAGTCCTCCCAGCCACCGGTCCGCGACGACCGACCTGGCGCCGATGGCCCAGACGTTGGTGATCGCGCGCCTGGCGGTCCGGCGGCCGGTGACGCTGCGGCGCGGCGGCGGCGGTCCGCGTAGATAGCGGCAAAGCCGATCGCCCCGAGGAGTCCTACCGCGACCACCCCGCCAGTAAGGACCGTGGTCAACTCCTGCTCGACGTCGCCGTTCCCCGCTGACAGAACCCCCGACGGCGTGGTCGTTGCAGCTGCCGCGTCCGATTCGCCCCCGACGCTGGTGCCGAACGGTGTCGGCTCGCCGCTTGAGCTCGGCTCACCACTGCCTGCGGACGGGCTGGCGAGACCACTCGGGAGCGGCGTGGGCGCGATCGGAGAGGGTGCGGGCGACGGCACGCGGGTCGCCGTCGGTACCGGGGTGACGCTGGTCGCCGGGCTTCCCGACGGGGTCGGTCGCGGCGTGGGCGGCGGCAACGGTGGCGTGACCAGCACCGTTGGGCCGGCCAGCGGCTTCGGGTCCGCTCCCGTCGCCGATGCCTGGAAGACAATGGGCCAGTTCCCCGTCGGCAGCAGGGAGCTCCCGCTGTACCGCCCGTCGGTCGGCGTTCCCGAGATGAGAGGGAGCGAGACGGTGCGATTCGCTACCGACGCGACCACGGAGCTCGCCGGCTTCGAGCCGGTGTAGGTGACCGAAAACACGAAGGTGGTCGCGGTCGTCCCGGTCGCGGGAGCGACGCTCCCATTGCTCAAGCTCGGAGCAGCGGCCCATACGGCCCCGGGTGCCGCAAGCGCCGCCCACAGGGCGAGCGCCATGATGAGCATTGAGGGGCGCAACCACGCCCGCGGCGACGTCTGGGACCAATTGGAGCCGGGTGCGCGCATCACGCGCAGCATCCACCATTTCCAGGCCCGCCGTGGAGCGAAAGACGCCGGTCCGTGGCGTTCCGCGGCACCGCCCGTGCTGTCATGCGATCATCCGCGCGCAAATGATCAATCCGGGCGGGCTCCGCCGCGCTACTGGCATCCCGATCTATCCGTTTCTGGCGGCGACCTACCCGGTCGTCTTCCTCTACGCGCAGAACGTGCACGAGGCGATCGCTTTCGCAGACGTCCTCGTTGCGCTGGCCGCATCGCTCGGGGGCTCGGTCGCTTGCTTCGGGGTGCTGAGGGCCATAACTCGGCGATCGGCGCCGGCCGCGGTCATGACGACCTGGCTGGTGGCCCTCTTCTTCACCTACGGCCCTGCCTACACCGGGTTCACCGAGGCGATCGGGGCCGAGGGGCTGCCGCACGTGATGACGCTGACGGCCTGGACGGTCCTGGCCGCCATCGGGATTCTTGTCATCACCGTGATCGGCGATCGGACACGGGCGCTCACGGTGCCATTCAACGCCATCGGCTCGATCCTCCTGGTGATCAACCTGGCCACCATCGGCGCCTTTGCCCTCAACCTGCGTTCCGACCCGGTCGAGGCAGGCAACCCGCTGACCAGCATGCAGCCCACGGCGAAGAGCGCCACACCCGACATCTACTGGATCATCCTGGACCGATACGGCTCGGGCTCGGTACTCGACGAGTTCTACGGCGACGACAACACCGAATTCCTCCAGGAATTGGAGGCCCGCGGCTTCTACATCGCGAAGGACGCGACCGCGAACTACCTCAAGACCGGTCTCAGCATGGTGTCGTCGCGGAACATGGAGTACCTCGACGGGGCAGCCTTGACAGAGCGAGCCACCGCGCCCGATGACTGGGGCCCGATCTACCGAGACCTGGCGGCACCGTTCACCGTCGAGCGTTTTCTCGGTAGCCAGGACTACCGCTTCATCTACCTCGGGACCTACTGGGGCCCGACCTCGCGACACCCGTCAGCCGAGATCAACTACGTCTACGACAAGCTCGGATCGGAATTCCTCGATCTCCTCTCCCGCTCGACTGCGCTGTTGGCGCTGGAGGATCTCGGGACCGAGGCCCCGTACGACTGGCGACGCAACCGCTGGAACCAGACGCGGTACGAGTGGGATCGGCTGAACCATGCCACCACCCTCGAGGGTCGCAAGTTCGTGCATGCTCACTTCGCCCTCCCCCACGACCCGTTCGTCTTCCACAGCGACGGCAGCTTCGTCACTGAAGGAGAGGCGGCCAACCGATCGTGGGCGCAGAACTACGTCGACCAGGTCGGCTACGCCAACGTCGAGACGCTGGCCTTCGTCGATTCCCTGCTGTCGCTGCCCGTCGACCAGCAGCCGATCCTCGTCATCCAGGCCGACGAAGGCCCCTGGCCGCAGCGCTATCGCCAGAACGAGCGACAGTTCGATTGGACGAACGCGACAGAGGCCGAACTCCGCGAGAAGTTCGGCATCCTGAGCGCCTTCTACCTTCCGGGGCTTGATGCGGAGAATGTCGGGCTCTATCCGTCAATCACGCCGGTCAATCAATTTCGGGTGCTGTTCAACGAGTACTTCGGCCTCGACCTGCCGATCCTTCCGGACCGGAACTACATATTCCCCAACCAGGGCAACCTGTACGAGTTCATCGACGTGACCGATCGCCTGCGCGGTGCGAACTAGGGCAGGTCGGAGGGCTCCCCGTCGGTCGGTTCGTGCACGAGTGCAGCCGAGTTGATGCAGTAGCGCATGCCGGTCGGGCGTGGCCCATCGTCGAACAGGTGGCCGAGGTGACCGCCGCAGGCGGTGCAGTGAACCTCCGTTCGGCGCATGAAGAGGGAACGATCGGTCTCCTCTTCGACGACTCCGGGCTCTGCCGGCGCAAAGAAGCTCGGCCATCCACTCCGCGAGTCGAACTTCGCGTCGGAGCGGAAGAGCGCCGCGCCGCATCCCGCACACCGGTACGTGCCTGGAGCATGTTCGTCCCAGTAGGCGCCGGAAAAGGCTGGCTCGGTGCCCTTGCCGCGCAGCACTCTGAATTGCTCGGAAGTCAGCTCACGGGCCCAGTCCTCGTCGGTCCTGGCCCTCAGGGTCGTCTTGTTCATGCCGGGATCCTACGAAGGAACGGTGAAGGACCGATGAAGGTGCTCAGCGACCGCGAGCACCGCGGGCGAGGACTCGCTTGCGGAGGCGGATCGAAGTCGGCGTGACCTCGACCAGCTCGTCGGCCGCGATGAACTCGATCGCCGACTCCAGGGTGATCGGCCGCGGCGGGGTGAGGCGCAGCGACTCGTCGTGCGCGTGGGTGCGAATGTTGGAGAGCTTCTTCTCCTTCGTCACATTGACGTCCATGTCGCCTGGCCGCGCGTTCTCGCCGGCAACCATCCCCTCGTAGACCTCCACGCCGGCACCGATGAACAGCTCGGATCTCTCCTGGAGGTTGAAGAGCCCGTACGAATTGGAGACTCCTGCCCGGTCGGCAACCAGCACGCCGTTGGTGCGGTGGGTGACCTCGCCGGCCCACGGGCCGTAGCCCTCCCCGATCTGGTGCAGGAGCGCCGTCCCGCGCGTGTCGGTGAGCAGCTGGCCGCGGTACCCGATCAGTCCGCGAGTCGGGATGATGAACTCGACGCGGACACGACCGTCGGCGTCCGACGTCATCTGCTCAAGGCGCGCCTTTCGTGCTGCAAGGGCGGTCTGCACGACGCCGATGTAGTCGGGCGGGATATCCACCGTGATCCGCTCATACGGCTCCTCGACCTGGCCATCCACGGTGCGCAGGATCACCTCGGGGCGGCTGACGGTCAGCTCGTACCCTTCGCGACGCATCTGCTCGATCAGCACCGCCAGCTGCAGCTCGCCGCGTCCGCGCACCTCGAACGTGTCCTCGCTCTCGGTCGGGGCGTACTCGATCGACACGTTGCCGAGCACCTCACGGGCCAGCCGCGCGCGGATCTGCCGCGTCGTCAGCAGGCGGCCGTCGCGGCCGGCGAGTGGCGACGTGTTCACGCCGAAGGTCATCCGCAGGGTGGGAGCGTCAACGTCCAGGCGTGGCAGCGGCCGCGGGTCGCCGGGATCGGTGATCGTGTCGCCGATGGTCACCTCGGGCAGTCCCGCCACCGACACGATGTCGCCCGGCCCGGCCTCGGCGATGTCGATGCGGTCGATCCCGTGCGCCGTCTGCAGCGCCGTGACCGTCCCCGTCAGGGTGACGGTACGTCCCGGCTCGACGCTTCCGGCGGTGTCACCTGGCTCATCGCGCACGACCACGATTCGCTGAGCCATCCGGATCGTGCCGTTCCGGATGCGTCCGACCGCCATCCGACCGACGTAGTCGTTCGCCGACAGGTTGGTGACGAGCAGCTGCAGCGGATGACCCACGGTGTGCGTTGGCGGCGGCGTCACCGCGATGAGGGTGTCCAGGAGGGGCCTGAGGTCGATACCCGGAACGCTGAGGTCACGCGTCGCGGTCCCGGCCTTCGCGTTCGTGTAGATCACCGGAAACTCGATCTGGTGCTCATCGGCGCCAAGGTCGATGAACAGTTCATAGACTTCATCGAGTACTTCGGCCGGCCGTGCATCACTTCGGTCAATCTTGTTCAGCGCGACGATCACCGGGAGGTGCCGGGCCATCGCCTTGCGCAGGACATAGCGCGTCTGCGGGAGCGGTCCCTCCGACGCGTCGACCAGCAGCAGCACCGCATCGACCATCAGCAGCGACCGCTCGACTTCCCCACCGAAATCGGCGTGGCCGGGCGTGTCCACGATGTTCAGTCGCACGCCTTCGTAGTCAACCGTGGTCTGCTTGGCGAGGATGGTGATCCCCCGCTCACGCTCGAGGTCCATCGAGTCCATGACCCGGTCCACCAGCGCTTCGTTGGCCCGGAACGTGCCGGTCTGGCGGAGCATGGCATCGACGAGCGTCGTCTTCCCGTGATCCACGTGGGCGATGATCGCGAGGTTGCGCAGGTCGGTCCGCACGGCGGAGCGCGGGGTATCAGTCGTCTGGGGCATCGGCGGAAGCCTACCCGTTCTCGCGCCCGATCGCGTTGGGGTAGGCTGCCCCCATGCGTCGAGCCGCCCCCCTGCTGGTGTTCATCCTCACCGGGTGCCTCTCGGGATCACCGTCGGGGTCGCCCACCTCATCAGTGCCATCCGTTGGTTCGGTCGCCCCGTCAACAACCGTCGAACCGTCGACATCGGTCGAGCCAGCGTCGTCGGGACCGACGCCCACCCCCGGAGCGGGCGCGGTCCCCATCTTCCTGGCCGGCGACAAGGTGGCCAGCACCGCCGGCGGCCTGAGGATTCGCTCGCGCCCGGGAACCGACCAGCTCGTCCTGGTGGCCTTTCTGCCGATCGGCAGCCAGATGATCGTCGAGCTCGGCCCGGTGGTCGTGGACGGCCACGGCTGGTATCTGCTCAAGGACGCCGATGATGATGATCCGGCCTTCGACGAGGGATGGGTCGCTGCGGGGTTCGAGCCGGAGCCGTTCCTCGAGCCCGCGCTCTTCGACCTGCCCTTCAATCCGATCCTGGGCGGATTCGCCCATGACTCGAGCGGCGAATACGGTCCGGTCCCCATCCAGGATGCCAACATCGCCGTCCGCTGGGTGGCGGCGAAACCGGCCGGGCGGGAGGGGTGCTCATTTGCGGTCGACCTGGTACCCGGCAGCGGCACGCCGGTCCCGGCCATCCGCGCCACGATCGGCGGCGTGGTCTCCCCCGGCGACCTGTACACGTCGTTCTTCGCCGAGCATCCGGAGCTGACCGGCGACATCTTCGTGCGCGTCACCTCTGACTGCACCTGGGCCCTGAGCTTCGTCAGCACTGTCCCCATCGGGTAACGCGGCAGGCGGCGGCCGTCGCGCGCGACCCAAAGCGAAAGGCCCCCGATCGACGGGGGCCCTTGCTCTACCGGATGCGCCTCCGGTTACGCTCGTCCGGGGTGAAGTTCCTTCCGGACTCCGACGTGGGCGAGAATCATGAGCAGGATGCCGATCGCGGCCAGGATCCCGGTCGGTGCGGGAACGCCCGTGTCGGGCAGCATCGTGGTCGGGCCATTGCCGGCGGCGTCGCCCAGCAGCCCCTGATCGGGCGACGTGCCGGGATCCACCGGAGACGAGTCCTCCACCGGAGACGAGTCCTCCACCGGAGACGAGTCCTCCACCGGAGACGAGTCCTCCACCGGAGACGAGTCCTCCACCGGAGACGAGTCCTCCACCGGAGACGAGTC
>JAOUHE010000238.1 GCA_029865285.1 Chloroflexota bacterium | reverse complement strand
CGATTCGCACCAACGAGGAACTCGACCCCAACGAGGGACCGGGATTCGGCTGCTTTGTCTGGCAGGCGTTCCTGTTCGCCGGGATCCTGCTCCTCATCCCGGTGGGGCTCTTCACCTTCGGCTGGCCGGTCTGGCTGCTGGTCGTCCTGCTCTTCATCGATATGATCCTGCTCTTCTTCGTGAGCATGACCAGCGTCTTCCTGCTCCGCGTCTTCTTCGCCGATCGTCGGCGCGGACGCGGCCGGGCGTCAGGTTCGACTACGCTGCCATCCCGCGTCGTCACCACCGATCCAGAGGAGACACCAGATGAGCAGTGAGCCGAAGCGCACGCACGACGACAGCCGCCGGGGTCGTGGCTGATGCCACTGATGGTCACCTTCTTCAACGTGCGCAAGGGTCGCGACGCGCTCTTCAAGCGCGGGATGCGCCACTTCTTCCCGCGTACCGCGCGCCGCTACGAGGAGGAGTACGGGATCCGCTTCGTCGGCTGGTACAACGTGACCGAGGGATCGGAGTGGAACAACGTGCTGATCATGGACCTGCCCAACTACGCGGTCCTCGATCGGCTCTACGCGGACCCGACCACCCGGGGCCTGGGACATCGGGTGGCTGAATCGGTTTTCGACACCAAGCACACCATCTTCCTGCGTGAGCGGATGGGTTCGGACCTGGTGTACAAGCCGTGACCTCTCCGCGGATCAGCGCGCTCCGCGAACTGGCGGGCGAAGCCGAGCTCGAAAAGAAGGACTTCGTGTACGAGGCGACCGAGCAGCTTCGTCGCTTCCTGGAGGCGAATCGGGATCGCCTCCGCGAGATCGGCCCGATCAAGCTCGTCGACGACGAGCAGGACTACCTCGTCTTCGAGCCGGTCGACCAGACCTGGACGACGCGTCTCACCTACCAGGACCCGGCCGACAACGAGTGGTACGACGAGGAGCAGACGGTCGATGCGGTCAGCGAAGTGGTCGAGCTCTACAACCTGGCGGACATCCTCTCCTGGTTCGCTGAGGCCGCCCGCGACCCCCTGAACCATCTCGTTCCGGCCGACGAGCTGGCCGCGCACGAGTCGGTCGCCGAGACGACCGACGAAGATTGGCAGGCCGTCCTCCCGAGCGATCAGCAGGAGACCATCGCGGCGCAGCGCCTATGGCAGCTCGCCGACGCATATCGCACCCAGATCGGGGATCAGCAGAAGCAGGCGCTGCGAGAGTTCATCGCCAACGCGGAGGAGGTCCTGACGCGCACCGGCGACCTGGTCCTGCTGGAGGAGGAGACCGACGTGCTGATCATGCGCTCGGACGGTCGCTTCGAGACCTCGCTCGACCTGTCCGACATGCCCACCGGCACCGTGCTCAACGACGAACCGCGGCGCCTTGGACTGACCGTCACCGACGCTCGCACGATTGCCGACGTGTACGACCCGACCGACATCCTGCAATGGGTCACCGATGCACTCGCCGAGCGCTATCCGACGGTCGACTTCAGCGCGGTCTACGAATAGGCCGATGGGGCCCCGCTCCGGCGCCCCAGGTTCGGCACTGCCCCACGGGGCGGCACTCGGTGCGGCCACGGTCGAGGAGCTCTTCGAGGCGGCCGGGGCCCTGCGCAGCGGCCACTTCCAGCTGAAGAGCGGCCGTCACTCGGACCGATACCTCGAGAAGTTCGCCGTGCTCCAGTACCCGTCACTTGCCGTCGAGCTGGGCCGTCGATTGGCCGATGCGCTGGAACCCCATGACCCGACCCTGGTGGTCGGCCCGACCACCGGCGGCGTGCTGCTCGCCTTCGAGACCGCTCGCCAACTGGAGGCCAGGCTCGGGCATACGGTGCGCGGCGTCTTCGCCGAACCGATGGAACGCGGAACGCGAGCGCTCCGCCGCGGCTGGCCGGTGGCGCCTGACGAGCGGGTGGTCCTGGTCGACGACATCCTGACCACCGGCGCGTCGCTGGCCGAGACGGCCGCCGCGGTGCGAGGCGCCGGCGCGTCTCCGCTGGCTGCCACCGTGATCGCAGACCGCTCGACCGGACCGGTGGACCTGGGGTGCCCGCTCGGGGCGCTGGGGCGAATCGAGATCGACTCGTGGCCGGCCGGTTCGTGCCCCGTCTGTGCGCGAGGTGAGCCGCTCGTCAAACCGGGAAGCAGCACCCAGGACGCGACCAACGGCTAGCGGCTAGTCGACCCTCGCCTGTTGCCAGGTCACCTGCGTGATGCGCGCCGGTGGATGCTCTCCGTCGGCCGGCACGATCCCCTCCTCGGCCTCGATCGGGATCCCGATCGGCGCCACGAAGTAGCGCCCGGCAAGCCGCCGCGACTCCGGATCGAGGGCGAATCCCGCCTTGGCGCGGTGAAAGGTCACGGTGAGATCGGCCGCCAGCACCGGATCCGAGCGGGAGCCATCGGTCAGGTCGATGCGGGTCGGTGCATCCACGGCC
>JAOUHE010000237.1 GCA_029865285.1 Chloroflexota bacterium | reverse complement strand
GATGCGGATCGCGAAGCCGCCGTGCCACGTGGTTCCGCCCATCCAGGCCTCGCCGCCAGCCTGCACCCGGGTCATTACGTCGCGGGTGAACGTGTCCGCGTCGCCTCCGGTCGGAGGTGTGAAGCGCACCAGCACCTGGTTCAGCACCACGTCGTTGAGCACCTGGACCCCGTCAGCAGCGGCGAGCCGGTCGGCCATGCGCCGAGCGAGATGGCAGCAGCGCTCGACCATGTGGCGCACGCCCGACCGACCCAGTGAGCGGAGGGCCGCGTACACGATGAAGCCCCTCGCTCGCCGTGATGAATCGAGCACGAACTCCCATCCATCCCGCTGCGCGGCGTCCTGCATCAGGTAGGAGGCGGTCGTCGCCATGGCCGCCCGGTGCGCGGAGGGATCCCGGACCGCGACGAAGCCGCAGTCGTAGCCCACGTTCAGCCACTTGTGCGCGTCAGTGGCCCACGAGTCGGCGCGCGAGACGCCGGCGACCAGGTGGCGCAGCTCCGGACTGACTGCGGCCCACAGTCCGAACGCGCCATCGACGTGAAGCCACGCGTTCGGATGGCCTGCCAGTGCGTCCGCCACCGCATCGGCCGGGTCGAACGCGCCGGAATTCACGTTGCCGGCCTGGATGGCCACGATCGTCGGGACGTCGGCGTCGAGCACTTCGCGGAGGGTCTCGGCGCGCATCCGTCCCTGGTCGTCGGTGGGCAGCCGGACCACGCGGTCACGCCCGAGACCGAGGTATTGGAGCGCGGTCAGCAGGGTCGAATGGGCCTCATCGCCGATGATCACCTGGATCTCCGGCGCACCGTAGAGCCCGAGCGCCTCCACGTCCCAGCCGGTGCGGGCCAGCACCGCGTGTCGGGCGGCCGCCAGGCCGACCGCGTTGCCCAGGCCCGCCCCCGTCGGGAACCCGAAGCTGGCCTCGCCCGGCAGCCCGAGCAGGTCGAGCATCCACCGGCCCGCCACCAGCTCTGCCGCCGCCGCGGCAGGTGACAGGGCATGGAGCGCCGCGTTCTGCGACCAGGCCCCGGTCAACCAGTCCGCGCCAGCCGCGGCCGGCAGCGATCCGCCAATCACGAAACCGAAGTACCGCGGTCCCGCCGACGCCACCAGCCCCGCGTCGAAGTCGCGCGCCATCTGCTCAACCACGACCTCGGCATCCTCACCCTCGTCGGGCAACGGGCGACCCAGTCCGGCCGCCAGGGTCGCCGCGTCGGCCGGTGCGCCCACGCGCCGCTCCGGCAGGCCACGCGCGAATTCGATCCCGAGCTCCGCGGCCCGGCGCAGCGCCCGCCCGCGTGCGTCCATGTCAGGCAAGCACGCGGAGTTGCTCACCGACCAGATCGGCCAGGCGCTCGGCGATCGCCCACCAGTCGAACGACTCGGTCACGTCGGAGGCATTCACGACGAGGAGACGCTCCCGGGGGATGTAGATCGGGATGATCCGGTCGAGGATCGCCTCGATCTCGTCGCGGAACGCGTCATTGGTGGAGCGCACGCCGTCGGCCAGCAGGGCCACATCGGGCAGCAGGCGCACGAACAGGTCGTAGGTGCCGGCCCACGAGCGGATGAGCGGCTCGACCGCGAACGGATCGGCGCCATCGGTCACCCGCAGGAAGTACGCGAAGTTGTCGACCACGGACCGATCGGTGACAAGCACCTCGGCCCGATTCCGCAGTTCCAGTTCCTGCTGGATCTGCGCCATCAAGACCCAGAGCTGCGCCTCCGGCGTGGCCCCTTCATTGAGGCCCAGCGGGTTGAAGCGGATCACCTCGCGGCCGACCTCGACGCTGCGCCCGGCTCGTCCGATCGTGCTGGCAAACGCGTGCACCGCGTTCGTCTTGCGCACCGAGTGCGAGCCGATGAAGGCGATCTTGGCGGGGTTTCTCCAGTGCATGGGTGCGCCCATTGTGCACTGGCGGGCCTATCCGATTCGGCGGACTGCGCTAGCTGACGCGCCGCAGCACAGTAGGTTGTGACAGCAACGCCTCGATCTCCTCCGCCGGCATCGGGCGCCCGAAATGGAAGCCCTGGGCGACCTCGCAGCCCATGCGGCGGAGCGCCGCGGCCTGGGACGGAAGCTCCACGCCCTCGGCGACGGTCACGAGCTGGAGGATCTTCCCCATTTGCACGATCACGCGCGCCAGCTCGGACCCCCCTCCGGGGGTGGCCATCGCCTGGACGAACGACCCATCCATCTTGAGGACGTCCACCGGGAGGCGCTGGAGGTAGCTCAGCGACGAGTAGCCGGTGCCGAAGTCGTCGATCGCAATCCGGAGACCCAGGTTCTTGAGCTCGCGCAGTCGTGCGAGCACCTCCTCCGAATCGTCCATGGCAACGCTCTCGGTGATCTCGAGGGTAAGAACGGACGGGTCGAGACCGGTGCTGGTGAGTGCGGCGCTCACATCACCGACCAGGCTGGGGTCGCGGAACTGGCG
>JAOUHE010000236.1 GCA_029865285.1 Chloroflexota bacterium | reverse complement strand
CGACGGCGACGGCACGCAGCTCGGCACGCACACCGGGTACGCCCACTACACGGTCGGCCAGCGGCATGGCCTGGGCCTGGCGCTCGGCGAGCCGGTCTTCGTGCGCGAGGTGCGTCCAGGAACGAATACCGTGGTGATCGGCCGACGCGACGAGATCGCCGCGCGTCGCTTCAGCGTGGATGGTCGTCGCTTCGTTGCCGGCGACCCGCCGGGCGAGCGCTTCAGCGCATCGGTGAGGATCCGCCATCGGGGTATCGACGTGCCGTGCGAGGTCACGCTGGTGGGCGACCAGCGCTTTGAAGTTGAGACCGCGGAACCGGTCTGGGCGCCCGCCCCCGGACAGGCGGCGGTGCTGTACGACGGGGAGGAGTGTCTCGGCGGCGGCCGCATCGCCGGCGCGGCATGACCCCCTGGCTGCTCCTGGTCGCCATGGTGGCCGCCATCAACCTGTCGGCCTTCATCGCCCTGCGCGGGCGATGGGACCGCATGCTCCTGCCGCTGGCGGTTGCGGCCGTCATCGGGACCGCCGCCGGCAACGCGATCGCGCAGCGCACCGGGCTGGAGGTGGTGCGCATCGGTGACTTCCACCTGCTGGCGGCATCGGTCGTTGCCCAGCTGGCGATGCTCGCGACCGACCTGCTGGGCCACCTCGGACCGTCGGGATCGGCCGAGCCATCGGACGGGTCGCGGCGGGACCGGTAGAATCTGCCCCACGACGCCGCAGAGGACGATGGGCATGAAAGACTCGGGATTTGGCAGCTTCCTCGCCGGGATGCTGATCGGTGGACTCATCGGTGCCGCCATCGGCATGCTGATGGCGCCCGCCTCGGGCGATGAGCTGCGTGGACAGGTCGGCGAATTCGTCGGGGAGAAGAAGGCAGCCTTCGACGAGGCGATCAACGAGGGTCGTGCCGCCGCCGAGAAGGCACGCGCCGAGATGATGACCGCGTACGATGCCGCTGAAGGTGGCGCCGCGCCGGAGGACGCCTCCTGACCGGTCGTTCCCGACGCAATTGAGCACGAGGAGTCGAGAGCCGGTCACCGCCGGCTCTCGCCGTGAGTGAGGGCTCAGACACCGATGCAGCCGATCAGCGCGGGTGATATCCGCGAGCGCTTCCAGCGCTTCTTCGAGGAGCGGGGGCACACGCGCGTGCCCCCCGCGCCGCTGCTTGCGCGCAACGATCCGACGCTCCTCTTCACCAACTCGGGGATGGTCCAGTTCAAGCGGGTCCTGACCGGCGAAGAGCGGCGAGACTACCGGCGGGCGGTGGACTCCCAGCCCTGCCTCCGCGTCGCCGGCAAGCACAATGACTTCGAGGAGGTGGGGCGAACTCCGCGCCACCAGACCCTGTTCGAGATGCTTGGCAACTGGAGCTTCGGCGACTACTTCAAGCGCGAGGCGATCCACTGGGCCTGGGAATTCCTGACCGAGGAGCTCGGAATCCCGGCTGAGCGGCTGGCCGCCACCGTCTACACCGATGACGACGAGGCGTACCGCATCTGGACCGATGAGATCGGCATCCCGCCCGAGCGGATGGCGCGCTGGGGCAATATCGCCGCCGGCGACGATCACAACTTCTGGCAGATGGCCGACACCGGGCCGTGCGGCCCGTGCAGCGAGATTCATATCGACCGCGGCGCCGAACTGAGCGAGGGCCCCGACTGCATTCCGGACCACTCCGAGACGTGCCCCCGCTGGCTCGAGGTCTGGAACCTGGTCTTCATGCAATACGACAAGTCGGCCGATGGGAGCCTCACGCCGCTGCCGTTCCAGAGCGTCGATACCGGCATGGGACTCGAGCGCATCGCTTCGGCGGTGCAGGGGGTCGAGAGCAACTACCGGACCGACCTGTTCACCCCGATCATCGAGCGGCTGGCGGCGCATCTCGGCCATGACCCGCAGACCGTCGAGAGCGAGCGCTTCAGCTACCAGGTGGTGGCCGACCACAGCCGTGCGATGACCTTCCTGCTTGCCGAGGGGGTGCACCCTTCGAATGACGGGGCGGGGTACGTGCTCCGCCGCATCATGCGGCGCGCGGTGCGCCACCTGCGCCTGATGGGAATCCGCGAGCCGGTGCTGGCCGAGACCTGCGCGGCGGTGATCGACCTGATGGGCGACGCCTACCCCTACCTGGCCGAGCAGCGCGCCGCCGTGCTGGCCGAGGTGGATGCCGAGGAGCGCAGGTTCGCGCGCACGCTGGAGGCGGGGAGCGAGCGGCTCGCCGTCCTGGTGGAGGCCGCCGGTGCCGCCGGCACGATCAGCGGCGACGAGGCGTTCCGCCTGCACGACACGTTCGGATTCCCGATCGACCTGACCGTGGAGATCGCCGCTGAGAGCGGCGTTTCGGTGGATAGGGACGGCTTCGAGGCGGCGATGGCTCACCAGCGCGAACGCTCACGTGGCTCCCGCACCGGCCGCTTTGCGCCGCATGCCGGCCTCGAC